>NVWB01000083.1 GCA_002733575.1 Blastopirellula sp.
ATTGTGATCGAGAGCCGCCAGTATGCCGAAGCACGTGGCGCGAAAATCTTGGCCAAATTCTCTGGCTACTCTGCGACCTACGGTAAGGCGGAAGATGAATCACTCGTCGATCCAGACGCAATCAGCCGTGGTATTAACAATGCCTTAGAAATGGCCGACTGCCAGGCGAACGACGTGAGTCATGTCAGCGCAGAAGGAACAGGATTGCCCAAGAACGATGCGGTAGAAGCAGCCGCAATTCGAGAATCACTAGGTGATGTACCTGTCACGGCATTAAAGAGTTATTACGGGGATACCGGCGCTGGATGTGGAGCATTAGAAATTGTGGCCGCTGTGCAGTCAATCATTCACGATCAAGTGCCGCAGACACTTAACTACGAAACGCCTGACCCGGCTTGCCCCGTGAATGTAATTCACGGAGCTCCGCTAAATGCTGTTCAACAGAATGTATTGACGATCAATCAAAATCAACGCGGGCAGACGGCCGCATTGTTGTTGTCGAAGCCGTAGAGCATAACGCTGCCACCCAATTTTAGAATACTCGAATCACGGAGCTTTCCTATGTCCCGTGATACTTCGACTCTTTCGCTGGCTTACGGCCTTTGCGTCTTGGGTTGGTTTCGCGGTTGCCGATGTTCACAGGGATGATATCAGGTCCACCTTGGTCATCATCGCCGTCGTCGCCATCATCTTCATACTCTGCGTGAGTATCGCCATCTGACTCCAACGATTTATCTTCCTTTTTACTTGCTTTAAATACTTTCCCTAATGGGCCAGCCAGTAAGGCAGGCAAGAAGATCAAATCTCCGACTAAAGCGGCTGCCAACAGCGAGATCATTAAGTAACCAAAACGCTGGGTGGGTGTGAACGAACTAAACGCAAAAATCGCCAACCCTAGCCCGCCAATTAACGTCGTTTGCATCATTGCTAACGAGCAACGACGATAGGCTTCTTTGATGGCCCCTTTACGATCCAAACCTTCATTTAATCCCCAGCGGAACCACGTGAGGAAATGGACCGTATCATCTACGGCTACGCCCATCGCGACACTGGCAGTCATCATGGTACCGATATCAACTTCAATCCCTCGCCAGCCCATGTAGCCAAATACGGCGACGACCGGAAAGATATTCGGCAGCATAGAGACCATGCCTGCGAGAATATTTCGCAAGACAAAAGCCATCACAATCGCAATCAGAAAAAAGGCCAAAAAAGTGCTTTCAATCAAGCTTTCTAATAAGGTATTGGCCGCTTTGTAAACAACGGGAACCACTCCGGTATATACGACCGAAACAGCAGCACGGTCTTCATCTTGAAGATGAATCAGCGGTGCATCAGGATCATACGCATGTTCACGGCAATCAAAGATATGCTCGTCAAGCTCTGCAATATCCGATGCCGCGAAGTTGGGAGAATCTTTGATCAAAACAACGTAGTTGATTTTGGAGTACTTTTTAGCACCATTGAGAATATAGTTGAGTCGAGCTTCTGAATTTTCCTCGGGGTTATATTCATTCACTTTAAGTCGAGCGTTTTTCAATAAGTCTCGAAGTGTCGAGGCAAAGATTTCTGTCGACTTCTCTGTCACCTTCTCTTCCCGGGTCATTTCCTTTTCAGTTGCCTGGTATTCTGGTTTGTCGTGATCAGAAGGGTTGACTCCTAAGAGGACAATACGCGAAGCCGCGTATCCGCCCCCTTCTCGATCTTGATCGATCTTGCGCAGAATTTCATCACGATAGCGATAAGCGGCAACCACTGGCTCGGCCAGTTCTTTCAAGTTCGTAACAAACGTGCCGTAATCAACATTTTGAAGAGCACCGAGTCTTAGGCTGATACGCCAAAGTTCGGCATCGTCTGCGGGATCAACTTTTAAGAAGTCGGTTCCCAGAAAGTCGTTGCGATGTTCTTCTAATTCTTTATTGGTCTTCGACCGTGTTGCAAATACGTCGGTCCGGCCACCAGCTTCTGGCAGTTCTGGCGCGAATGTGAGTACCGACATTGCTCGACCGGCAACATCCGTCCCGTCTGGCCCTAATTCGGCTTCCACGGCATCTTGAACGCGTTTGGCCATCTCCATGCGATCAAGCATGTTGTATTGAAATTTTGGGCTAATCGCGTACTCAGGCCCAGCGTTATTGCCTTCGGATAGCTTGAGTTTAGCGTCATTCTGTAGTTGTTCCACCGAAGGACGAATGGCATCGGGATGAACGCGGACCACGAGTTCCATAGGGACCAACTTGCCCATGTTGCCTTCTAGCCATTCGTAGTCTTTGATGATACGCGAGTTCGAATCAAACATATTGAGCATCTGAACGGATGTCTTGATGTAAGTTAATCCATAGGCAAAGAACAGAAAGCCCACAAAACAGATGGTGGCCACTCGGACATTGTATTCGAGAATAATATTGGCAAATTTCTCACCTTGTGCATTCAACCACAGTCGCATGGGCGAAGGCTCTATTTTTGTCGATGCTTTGTTCTTTTTTGGCTTAGGAGCCCACATCTCTAATGCGGATGGCAAATAGCTGAACAACAGAATTAGTGTGGCCAAAACTCCGAGAGCGGAGAAAAAACCAAACTTCCAGATCGGAATGATATTGCTAGTACAGAGCGAACCAAGTCCTAAGGCCGTAGTCAACGCAGCAATCGTACAAGGCCACCAGCTATGGGCAAGCGCTCTCTCAGGGGCACCTTCTGCACCATGCTCTTCAACCGCATCACGATAGTAATTCACCACATGAATAGCGCCAGAAAGCCCTAGCACATAGACCACCGCCGGCATCGTCATCAGCACGGCGTCTGCCGTGTATCCAAGCCACCAGACGAGAGACATGCTGATCACCGCACTGACTCCACCCACAAAGAAGACCATCATCGTGAGCTTCACGCTGCGCAAGCAGAAGTAGGAAAGACCAAAACCAACCGCCAAACTGAATACGACCAAGTTGGCTAACGTGCGTTCGCCTTCTTCATCGATGGCAACATTATCAACCGGAGGTCCACCTAAGCGGATCTCATCTTGGGTGATTCCAGCTTGGTCTGCCAGTTCATGCAGTTTGCCCATCGGCTTACCCAGCACGCCACGGCCTAGTGTTCGACGAAGATTCTTTTTGCCCGCTTCACTCAGTGTAACCACTAAACAGGTTTGCTTATCATCAGGACCAAACAACACACCACGCAGACGGTCATGGGCTTTCGCAGTTGCGTAAGCACGGTCTTCTTCATTGAGAGGATCGAGATTATACATCAACGAACTATCGGGTGCCGTGAGTTCTGCTAAGACATCGGGCCCGGTTTTTACGGACTTGAAAAAACGGGCCTGAAGCCGTCGCGGGAATTTATAAAAGCTGGGGTCAACGAGCGCAACTTCTTTGCCTATTAGTTCATTTTTGCCTGATGTTGATTTTTCTACCCATCGCCCTAGCGCTCCGGGAACGGTAATCGCTCCACTCCATTTATAGAGTTTTCCATCTTCTTTAATATAGTACCTGGTGTCTCCACTGCCGTGGAACCATTTTTCGTTTTCACCGCCCCAGTTATCGTAATAGACGGGTCGTAATTGTCCGTCTTCATTAAACTCCGTCGGAACAAACAGACCTAATTTGTCACCTATCAGTCGATCTGCTTCCAGTTCAGGGCTTTCTCCTTCGGCAACCAACAGATCAGCAAACATTTTGAGGCGTTGATCATCGGCAGTACAGTCCTTCCAACTAACCAGTACAAACTGTTCACCCATGAAGAGTTCACGAAACCAATTGAGTTCCGACGTTTCGGCAAAGTCGCTGGGTAGCCAATCGGTTACGTCGTTCTTCATTTGCTCAAGAGCCAGTCTGGCTCCGCGCATGGCGAACGGAATGAGGAAGAACACGACTATGAGAATAGTCAGTGCATGGCGAGCAAAGAATGTCAGACGAGAAGTTTGCATCTCACCTACTTTGTTTCAGAGAACGAATTATGGTGTGTGCATTGAATCAGAAAACAGAGTAGCAAACACGTAACTCCAAGTAACGGCCAGCTATTCATGATTTTGAGTTACCGAGAATTTTGGGAGCTTCCCTAAAATTCTTGTAACTCATCGCACACGATCAGCTTTACAGATTACTGTCTTACCTAAATTACGTCCATGCCAACGACCGCCTAGATTGCATCGAATGTGCTAGCGAATGCCCTTGATAACAGAACACTTTGCCTAAACTACCAAGAGATCGTTCTATTAGGGGGATTAAGACCAATTTTAAGTCATAATTCCTCAAGATGTGTTTCGCCGCAAAGTTGCTTGTTGCATGTGAAGTAATATCCTTAGTTTTTTCTAGAAAAGCACAAATCCAATCGAGAGCCGTTAAATCAGAGGTTTTCATCTCAGATGTCGACAGCGGCTTCTCGCGTTCATTGTTCCATTTTGTTAGCATGCGGGTTTACCGAATTCATCTGGCTCTCCCTTAGGGTCCAGTCTCTCAAATAAACAACATCCGATTTCGGAGCTATCATGACCCTCGATCCTTACGGTTACTCTCCTTGCGGTACTCCGAAAAAAATTAAATTCTACTGTCCCGAGATGATCCCCGACTTGGAGAAGATCGAGCGAATGCTTCAAGGCGAACAACGCGTTGCTTGCCTTGAGCATGTACAGAAGCTGGCAGAAAAGTACCCTGATCACTCGATTCCTTTGTATTACTTCGCTGTTTTACAACTACAAATTGGGAATGAAGATACAGCACGCGCGGCCATCAACACTTTTGTAGAGAAGCACCCTGACAACCCAGCCGCCCATGCGTTGAACGCTTCAATGTTAGGCTCTACCGGCAGCGTGGAAGATGCAATCAACGAACTACAGTTGGCCATCGAACTTTCTCCGCAGCAACTACACATGGCAGTGTACGAAGGCATCAGCGCAGTGGCTCAAATGCTGTTGATGTCTGGCAAAGTCATCGCAGCTAGAGCACACCTGATGTTTCAGGCCAACATCTCACCGCCAGAAGATAATCGCGCTATTCAACTATTGATGCGGATTAACTCTTCGCCAGAACTGCCAGTGCTATTAAAGCAAGACCCGACTTTGGCAGAGTGCCCTGACGATTACAAACACAAAGAAGAGTTTGAAGCAGCGCTTGACGATGCGGCCCAAGGTCGTTGGCGAAAAGCGATGCTGGCGTTCGAGGAACTCCGAACCGATGCCCCACGTAACTCGGCCATTTTAGAGAACCTAGCTGTGATGTACAGCAGTTTAGGTCAAAACGAAAAAGCCATTTCCTGCTTAAAGAGCTATGCAGCGGCAGGCGAACGCAGCGATTTTGAAGCGGCCACCGAAGCCTTGGCACTGGCACAACTGCTGAACGATCAAGACGCAGACATGTGCGACGTGGTGATCTTGACTTATACCGTTTCCGATATTGAAGCACTCATTGAGAAACTTCGACTTGAAAAACGGGCCGAAGTATTGCCGCTTGATTTATCTAAAATGACCGAAGACGAAACTCCACCGCCGAAAGTGGCTTACTGGATTCTCGACCGAGAAGTTCCAGAATCGGCAGACGGCATTACCATCGACAATGCCCCGAATGTGTTAGGGGAATTGTTTGTCTTCGGGAAAGAAACCGACCGTGAAGCACGCCTTGAATTTTCAGCCAATCGAAGCGATGAGTTTGATACCGTCAAGCGGCAACTGAAAGAAGTTTGTGGCGATCTGATCTCGGACGATTGCGAAGAAGTGGTTCAAGGACAAATTCCAAATGTTCAAGCCGCATTAACTTGGAGCTGGCGTCTGCCTGACAGTATGACGGCCGAACAACGTTCTGCTTTGGTGGATGAAAAACGTGAGCAAGTGTTGCTTGAGAAGTGGACCAATCTTTCACTCTCCGAATTAGATGGAAAATCACCAAAGGAAGTGTTTGGTGATTCGAGTAAACGAGCCGCATTGGGTGCCGCTCTTTTGATCCTAGAAATCTCTGGTCAACAGCAACGCTGGAACTTCGATTACAATCGCTTGCGAGAACTATTGAAGTTGCCTGTTCTCGAATCGATTTCAAGCGAAGACACCGATGTGATGCAATTGCCCGTGAATCGTCTTTACCGACTGAATGCCGAAAATCTTTCAGACGAAGAATTGCTAACGTCCTACGGCAGGGCCAGCATTCGCGGACTCAATGTTAGCCTGAAAGTATTCGCAACCGAAATGCTCAAGCGAGAGTCGGTCGTTAATCAAGTTGATAAAGCTGAACTCTATGGCCAGCTTGCAAAGTCGGCTGATGATTCTGACAGTGCCATTGAATATCTACGTCAAGCACAAACGGCTTCTGTAGCCGAAGGAAAATCTCCTGCAATATGGAAATTAGCAGAACTCTCAATTCAAATCGAAAAACGTGACGCTGAAACTGCTCAGGCAATGATCAACGACATCATTGAAAAACATGTCCGTGAGCCAGGCATTGCCGAAGCCTTTTCACAAATCATGTATCGTGCCGGACTCATTGGCCCCGATGGACAACCTACCGGCGCCATGCCTGGTGCACCTCCAGCAGAGGCGGCACCTGCTGCTCAAGCTTCGCCCGATGGCGGACTTTGGACACCAGATGGCTCAAGCTCCGGCGCAGCACCAGAAGAGAAGAAATCAAAACTTTGGGTTCCAGGCATGGATTAATGCCCCCTGCTGACGAAGCAATCGAAATGTCTGATTCAAACAACCACAACCGCTTCATGCTGCGTGCCTTAGAACTTGCGCAGCAAGGGGAAGGGCTCGTTGAGCCAAACCCCATGGTCGGTTGTCTGTTGGTAAAAGATAATCAGATCATTGCCGAAGGCTATCATCACCAATACGGCCAAGCCCATGCCGAAGCCGATGCGTTGGCCAATTGCACAAGTGACCCGGCAGGGGCAACCGCTTATGTTACTTTGGAACCTTGTTGCCATACCGGGAAAACGCCGCCATGCTCTGCCGCACTCATTCAAGCCAATGTTGCCAAAGTGGTGATTGCGCAGCGTGATCCGTTTTCGCAAGTAAACGGCGGTGGCATCGAGCAACTGGAAGCCGCCGGAATCGAAGTCGAAATTGGGCTGTTAGAACACCAGGCCAAAACACTCAACGCACCCTATTTAAAACTTGTGCAAACTGGCATGCCTTGGGTGATTGCGAAATGGGCGATGACGCTAGATGGGAAAATTGCTTCTCGAACAGGTAGCAGTCAGTGGATCTCTAACGAATCTTCTCGCAAAATAGTCCATGAAATACGTGGCCGCGTTGACGCCATTTTAGTCGGCAGTAATACCGCAAAGCTAGACAACCCGCAGCTAACGGCCAGGCCAACTGGCATGCGAACTGCGGCCCGCGTTGTGATCGATTCTCAGGCAACCCTTTCGCCTGAAAGCAAACTGGCCCAAACGGCAAACGAGATTCCAGTGATCGTAGCGGTCAGCCCTACGGCCAAAAGTGAGCGGCTAGAAGCCTTACAAAACTGCGGCTGTGAACTTCTATTCTGCGACGCAAACAATCACGCAACACGCATGCAGCAATTGTTAGAAGAACTAGGCAAGCGTCGGATGACGAATATTCTGGTCGAAGGCGGGTCGTCAATCTTCGGCACATTAATGGAGCTTGGCCAAATCGACGAGGTGTACTCGTTTATCGCACCGAAGCTCATCGGCGGATCAGCAGCACCCACGCCCATGGCAGGCCAAGGACTGGCCGACATGCAGCAGGCGGTGAACCTTACAGACGTTGTCGTGACTCAGCTAGAAGAGAATGTGCTAGTCCATGGTCGGGTCGATAAAAGGCCCCTTTAACGACTCAACTTCTTAACGACAACACACACTCGCACAACTGATATAGCAACGTACCATTCCCGAAAACAGGTGCAACGATGACCTTCTACGATGGTTTCATTGAATTGTGGTGTATCTTTATATCGATTGTAGTATACTCGCCTATATTTCAGAAAAGGTCAGCCCCATGCTGGACTATCCGAAACCATAATTGCCTATTCCCGCTAGATTTTAAGAGTTCCATCTGATGCCACGGTCTCTCACCTGTAAAATTCAATTCTTCTTTGGTGAGCAAAGGAGAGGCTGTTGAACATTCGTCAGCAAAAAAAGAGCAAAGAATTCTTTGATCTCTCCATCGACTTATATTGCATTCTTAATCAAGCCCACCATTTATTGTTTGTAAACAAAGCATTCTATGAGCTACTGGGTTACTCTGAAGAAACAGTTCTAAATCGATCTCTGATTGGTTATGTTCAACTTGCGGATCGAGAAAAATTCTCAGAAGGGTTAAGCACTCTTGCGCCAGGAGATGGAGTCGTAGAATTTGAGAGCCGGTTAATCTCTGCTAATGGAACCGACCGACATTTCCGTTGGCGAATAAATATACCAGAGGGCAGTGAAGAGCTCTATGCAACGGCTCGGGATATTACAGATCAGAAAAGACACTCAAGCATTATTGAGCAAACTCATCGAATCGCCAAAGTTGGTGGCTGGGAATATAACTTTATTACCCACGAATTATTCTGGACCGACGAAACCTATCGACTGCATGACACGACGCCTGAAGAGTTTACGCCTGATGTGAGTAGAGCAATCGATCTTTATGCACCTGAGAGTGTGCCCGTAATCACCGAAGCCCTTCGTGCTGCGCAAGAAGAAGGAAAAGACTGGGATTTAGAATTACAACTTATTACTCTTAAAGGACGAAAGATTTGGGTGCGAGCAGTTGGCCAAGTTGAACGAGTCAACGGGCAATCGATCAAAGTCTTTGGATCATTTCAAGACATTACGGAACGGAAGATATTGGATGAAGAGCGGGAGGATTTCATAGCTGCCCTTGAGCAAAAGAACGATGAATTAGAACGGTTTACCTACACCGTTTCTCATGATCTTAAAAGCCCGTTGGTCACAATCAAAAGCTATGCAGGGCTCCTCAAAGAAGATTTGAAAAATCAAGCCTATGATGAAGTAGAAATTGATTTAAACAGTATTGCAAGTGCTTGTGATACCTTAAATGCTCTCTTACGTGACCTACTTGAATTATCAAGAGTCGGCAGAGTAATCAACCCAGGTGAATGGATGTCGCTTCGTGACTTAGTCGAAGTTACTTCACTTTCGCTGCAAGGAAGAATTCGAGAAACCGGAGCAACTATCTCGGTTGCAGGTGAAACTGGACAGATATTCGGAGATCGAGCAAGATTACTAGAAGTATTTCAAAACCTGATCGATAATGCAATGAAATATAGGAGCGATCTCCCCCCTCATGTGGAAATCTCTTCCGTTCAAAACGAAGACAATATCACTATTTGCATTGCTGATAATGGCAAGGGAATTGCCCCTGACTTCCATGGAAAGATATTTGATCTGTTCGAGCAATTACACTCGTCTGATGAAGGAACTGGAATAGGCTTAGCTATTGTGAAAAGAGTGGTAGAGCATCATGGTGGAAAAATTTGGGTAGAGTCTGTTGGCTACAATCAAGGATCACGCTTTTATATTCAACTTCCACTGGTTGATCGGAATAATACAGTCACTTCAACGGGCTAAGGCAATTCAAGGAGGATATGCTCTAAATTCACTTTACTTTTTAAGCAATTCGACCGTAACAAGTTATAACGGCTCACAGAGAGTTATATATACCGTTTTTAAGTGCTCTTAACTTGCATTAAATACTTGTTAGATATCTGAACACTACTAAAAGAGTTTTTTTATGGTGCTAGATAAAAAAAGTCACTGGGAAGATGCACAGCAAGGGGTACAATGCAGTCATAAACAATAAGGTTAATTGACTTCAGAATTACTTGAAATCTTGACGGAATTCCAGGATAATTGACATGCAAGGCCACCCTATTACCATACTTTTGGCGGAAGACAATGCAGCCCATGCACGTTTGGTCATGCGAAGTTTTCGTGATCATGCAGTTGAAAACCAAGTGATACAAGTTGATAATGGCGAATCTGCACTCGACTATTTATTCCAACGTGGTGAATACTCTGAGATCGATACCCAACCCGATTTAGTGTTATTGGACCTTCGGCTTCCCAAATATGATGGACTTCAAGTCTTAGCAGAAATTAAGAAGGACAAAGCTCTCAATAGTATTCCAGTTGTGATCTTAACGACTTCTGATGCGGAATCGGATATTAACATGGCTTACGAGCATCATGCGAATAGTTATCTCGTCAAGCCAATTGACTTTGTTGAATTTTCCAAGATGCTAAAAGATCTTGGTTTTTACTGGCTTGTCTGGAATAAATCAAAGTAAACCCCAACACTCTCCTCTCCCTTTTCCCGAAGCATAAAGGTGCAATGAAGAGTTCACAACCTTCGCATATTTTGATCGTAGAAGACGAGCATGCTCATGCAATTCTCATGCGTCGTGCATTCGAAGATGTCCCCGATCAATATCAGGTTGTCATTGCATCAACATTAGCTGAAGCAAGAGATGAGATTGCAAAGAAGTTACCTGATCTTGTCCTTGTCGATTTATGCCTGCCAGATGGCCGGGGCTTAGAGTTACTCGAAGGCTCTGACGACAAGTCATTGTTTCCTGTGGTCGTAATGACCAGCTATGGAAATGAAGTCACTGCGGTTGAGTCTCTCAAGTCTGGAGCGATTGATTATGTCGTAAAGACTGGGCACATGATTCCAGAACTACCACGGATAGCCGCGCGTGTGCTTAGCCAGTGGAATCTAAAACTCGACAAGCAAGCAACCGAGCTTGCATTGCGCAATAGCGAAAGACGATATCGCGCATTAATCGAAAATTCTCCTGTGTGCATTGTTGTTCATTGTAATGACACAATCTTTTTAGCAAACGATGAAGCCATTCGATGCCTGGGCGGACAGAATGCGGAAGAAGTGATAGGGCGATCTATCAAAGATTTCGTTTTTGAAGAAGAACGCCCCTCGTTCGATGACCATATTTCACAAGCAACAAAGAATCTTCAATCCGCACCTAAAACTGAACAGCGGTTCAAAAAGATTGATGGATCGAGCATTGATGTTGAGATCGTGAGTACCGCTATCGACTTTCATGGAAAACCTGGCACTCAGTCGGTTTTTCAAGATATTACCAAGCGAAAACAATCTGAAATCACACTTCGAACCCATGACAGGGCTTTAGCGGCTGCGAGTAATGGAATTTTCATCGTTGAATTGCCCAATTCGCAAAAACCCAAAGTTGTCTATTGCAACAGTGCGTTTCAGGCAATCACGGGGTTGAAATTGAAGGAGATATCTGAGCAAGGTTTTAATTTCTGGAACTGTGATACTCGGGACCAAGATGATTTAGATCTCTTACAACAATCGATGCAGCAAGGCGAGTACCACTCAATCTCAGTTCGATTACTCGATGAAAACGAGACCACCATCTGGTGTGAACTGTCAATCTCTCCTGTGCGAGATGAACAAGGGTTGCTTACGCATGCGGTCGGTATTGTCAACAATGTTACAGAAAAGGTTCTAGCGGAAGAGCAAGTACGTCAACGCAACTCCGAACTCGCCCATGTCGCACGCTTGAGTACGCTGGGAGAAATTGTCGCGGGTATTGCCCATGAAGTGAATCAACCCTTGTATGCCATCTTAAATTATGCAGGTACTTGCAGTAATTTAATCGAATCCAATGGGGCGAAACAAATCGATGATGTTTCCCTCTGCATTTCAAGAATTATCGAACAATCTACACGCGCAGGTGAAATCATCCGGAGACTACGTGACTTTTCACGTAGATCAGAACCTCGGTTTGAGCCGACGCAGTTTGAAAATCTTGTATCGGAAGTCCTCGAATTATTGGCACCAATCTTGTATCATGATCGAGTTACGGTAAAGTGTGAACTACCTAAAGATCTGTCACTTGTACTAGTTGATGCGATTCAAGTGGAACAAGTATTAACGAATCTTGTTACCAACGCCTGTGATTCAATGCGTGGCCAAGTTCAAGACAAAGTGATCACCATACACGCTCAACAGATTGAGACTGATATTGAAGTCAGCGTCAGCGATACCGGGGCAGGGTTGCCCAATGACGTAGACTTTTTTGAGGCTTTCAGTACAACTAAAGCTGGTGGAATGGGGATGGGGCTCGCTATTTCACGAAGGATTATCGAAATTCATGGGGGGAAAATATGGGCAAAGCCGCATGTACCTCATGGAGCAGTATTTTATTTCACGCTTCCTGTGCAACTTGAGGATTCCAATGAACACGTTGTCTCAGCCAACCATCTTCATCATTGATGACGATCCCGCTGCTCGAGAATCGATTGGTATGTTAATCGGCTCTCGGAACTTGCCAGTAGAAACCTATGGGTCTGCTGAAGAATTCTTAGAGAGCTTCGACGCGAGTCGACCAGGCTGTGTGATTTCTGATGTACGCATGCTCGGAATCAGTGGTGTCGAATTGCAAGAGCAGTTGATCAAAATGGAAAATCGTATTCCTGTGATCCTGATTACGGCCCATGTGGATACCCAAATCACCGTGAGAGCAATGCGGAATGGGGCCATCACTTTTCTAGAAAAACCATGCCAAGAAGCTGATATACTTGAAGCCGTTAGTGAGGCCATCGCCTTAGACGCATCATGGCGAGAAGAGGACGAAGAACAAAAATCCCTTCGTTTAGATTTCACCAAACTGAATGATGGCGAACGACTGGTAATGCAATTAATGATGCAAGGCAAAGCGAACAAAGTCATTGCCAATCGGCTTGATGTCAGCCTGCGAACTGTTGAGGCGAGAAGGCACAACGTGTTCAAAAAACTAAATGTTGATAACATTCCCGATCTAGTGAGGATTGCAATCAAACTTGGATTCGCTGACCCTGCGATCGGTGATACTTCAGACAGTACGACTTCCTAGGGTGTCAGTAACTCATGTGATGCGGTAAAAAGAACTCTTCGCTGGTTTGATTGTTCGACACACTGCTTAAGAGTTCCCCTGCATCATGTTTTTAACTGAACCTACCCAAGATACAACGAAATTCCTTGATGAATTTCGCTCAGCCCAACTTTCGCATTTGCTAGTGGCTGCAATTACAGAATTTGATGTTGCCTCAACTCTCAGTTCAGGTCCACTCTCGTACACCAACTTGCGTGAAAAGTTAAAGCTCTCAGAACGCTCTGCAACAGTTTTGCTCACAGCCCTGCGCTCGATAGAACTGATTGATGTTGATCAAAATGGCAACATTGCATTAACCGAGTATGGGCGAGAAAAAATGTGCCCTGAGAGTCCTTTCCACTTAAGAGGCTATCTGGGGCTCGGAGCGCACTCGGCGGATGTGCAAAATATGATTGCTTGTCTGAAGCATGATCGCCCGGCTGGTGACATTTCATTTGTGTACCATGAAGACCAACAAGACTCGGCACTCGATGATCCAGAAACCGCGAAGATGCTGGCGTTAGCAATGTCAGATCGCGCAAAAAATGTAGCGCCCTTTCTAGCGAAACAGTTAGACACCCAAGACATGACTCATTTGGTTGATGTCGGGGGAGGGCACGGCATCTATAGCTATGCTCTGATGGCCGAAAATCAAGATTTGCAAGTCACGATTATTGATCGACAACCGGCCCTTGATATCGCACAGCAATATGCGGAAGAGTTTAATCTGCAAGACCGCACGAACTTAGTCTGTGCAGATGTGCATACAATCGAACTTGATTTCCAGCCTGACGCAGTGTTGATGGCCAATTTACTGCATGACTACGATGTTGATGCAGCCTACAAATTGGTCGACCACTTCGCCCAAGCCTTGGCTCCACAAGGGAGACTGATGGTACTCGACGCAATGTTGAATTCGGTGCCGGTGGGTTCTCCGCCTGTTTCAACAGGGCCGCCTGCGGTTGCCGCCTATTCCGGTTTGTTGTTCTCGATCTGTGAAGGGCGTTGTTATCGTTTCGATGAAGTGCAAGCGTGGTTGACCCGAGCAGGATTGACTCTAGACGACGAGATTCTCTCGCTACCTGCTCATGGAAGTCTTGTTACAGGGTTTAAACGGTAGATATAGATTGTGACAAATTCAGATTCCAACGATTGCTACGACCATCCCCGGTATTGGGATATTGCATTTCAGGATGAGACAGAAGATGAGGTCGAGTTTTTTGAAGCGGCATTCAAAAAATACGCGACGATTCCTGTTCGTAAGCTATTGGAGCCCGGTTGTGGCGGCGGAAGACTCGTCATTGAAATGGCCACTCGTGGCTACCAAGTCACTGGGTTTGATCTCAGCCAGTCGATGGTCGACTATGTGAACCAACGCTTAGAACAGCAGAAGCTAAACGCTGAAATCTTCGTGGGCGACATGACCAAGTTTGAGCTGCCAAGTTCCGTTGACGCGGTCTTCAATACGATGAATACCTTTCGGCACTTGGTTACCGAAGAAGCCGCGCTGTCGCACCTTCACTCGGTGGCCCAATGTTTGAAGCCAGGCGGGATATTCATCCTTGGGTTCCACATTATTCCGTTGGATGCTGATGAAGAAGACGAAGAGAGTTGGACCGAAGAAGATGGCGATACGGAAGTGAAGCTAACGCTCACCGTAGCAGATTTTGATCGGGAGAAACGCCTTGAGACCTTGCGGTTTGATTTGGAAGTGAATGACAACGGGAAAGAGACCAAGATAAGTACCGAATATCCCTATCGGCTTTACACACACGATCAGTTTCGCAGCCTGTTAAATTCAGTGCCAGAGTTAGAACTCTGTGAAGTCTTTGACTTCTGGTACGAGATTGATCACCCCGTACCATTCGACCACGAAATCTCAGACGCCGTTTTTGTCTTGAGAAAACGATAGTCAATCGGACTTACGTTTCACTTAATGCATATATAATTATTGTTCTTGGCGCTGTCACCTCTGATGGCCTTTGCCCACACGATATGAATGAACTCGGTAAGTTGCAGTTGAAAATGCTCTAGCACCGCTAGCATCTCTCAATTTAATCTTAGAAAATCGTAAGTCGGGTTAAAGCGACTAGGTAAACTTTGACGATTCAAGAAGAGACGTTCTCTGTGCGCGGATTTTAATTTTTCGCCGCAGTTGGCAAAGCAGGGGGGAACCTGAATTGTCGCTGAATAATCAATGCGCTGGATCCTCCCAATCTTCGGAATTCTCTTCCTCTTCGCAGGGTGCGCTGCGTTTCCGGATGTGCATGAGCAGATGCAATATCACAATCCTTTTCCTCAGTTGAGTAAAATTGCGATTGTTCCGTTTAGCAATCAAAGTGATGTGCCTACGTTGAATTCGGAACAAGTCACGATTGGTTACTACGGCGAACTGCAACAAATACCTGGCTTTGAAGTTGTGCCAGTTGGCGTCGTGCGGCAGGTGATTGCAGCCAGCGGCAATGACCCGACCTATTACAATTCAAGAAATATCAAAGCCATCCGAGAATTAGGCGAAATTCTGGGCGTTGATGTCGTAGTCGTAGGTTCAGTCACCGACTTCGAACCTTACTATCCAAAACGTGCAACCTTGGCCATAGACTGGTATGCGGTGAACCCTGGTTTTCACCCTATTCCGCCTGGCTATGGTTTACCCTGGGGCACATCGCAAGAAGAGTTCATCCCTGAATCGCATATTCGAGAAGCCGAATTTGCCTTAGCTAAAGAACAGCTCGAAACCCAGACACCGCTGCCTGGAGGTGGAATCAGTGCGGTTCCAGTCGATCAAGTTCAAGCGGAACTGTCGCTAGCAAAGCAAGCAGAGTTGGGCAGTGGAATTGATAAAGAGACAATAAATCCTGAAGAAATTCTTCCTCCAAATCCTGCACTGCTAGCAGAAGAAATCGATACGGGTTTGCCAGAAAACTGGCCCGATCCACGCGGTTTTATCCCTCCCCCTCCAAGTGAGTTTCGCCCCGTCATGCAACAGCAAGACCGCCCAATTATCTCGCAAATCCGCAGTTATCACGAGAACAACAGTGATTTTACCGAAGCCGCACAAAATTATGTTTACCACCTGGATGATTCCCGAATGGGCGGTTGGCAAGGATTTTTGGATCGTAGCGATGATTTCATTCGTTTCTGTTGTCGCCTGCACATCACAGAAATGTTATCGATGAGAGGAGGAGCTGGAAAATCTCGAGTGGCGTTAAGGTGGGTTGAAAGCCGATAGATTCTTTTACCCCCTACTTTGAATTGCATCGCCGCTTGGGAGAAAGCCACTCGTGTCTGAAGAAATCAATGTACTAGCACTTGTCAAAGGCGAAGAACGCTACGTTTTTCTGTTTAACGATGACAATCGTGCTGAAACCCTCCGCAGCTTGGGGCGTTACGCCTCGAATCCAGATCTTAGTTTCACCTGGTACGATGCAGCAGTACTAAGTCAAAAGATTCGTCAGCAGTTGCCTGAACAACACCAAGCTGGAAAGAACTCGGCGGTAAAACCACGATTTACTTTTCCCATCTCAGGCTCCATCGATATCACGTCGGTTGATGTCGACCAACTAGACTTCGATGAATTTTCGTAAGTTGCTCGTATTCGTTTTGTGGAAATACTAAGTCTCTACAATTTGCCTTATGTGTGGAGATAGGATTGGGCTATAGACTCTGGGTGCCACTGACTTCGCCAGTGCTGAAGTGTTAGTAGGCATAACTATCATTTTATCATTGAACTTGAGAGCAGCCTGAGATAACCCAAGTCCCTGTCGTTCCATTTTTTAAAATAAACAGAATTACTGCACTTCACACTGGCGAAGCCAGTGGCACCCGAAATTATCGATACAACTTCAAACTCTCCATTTGAAAACCAAGTGGTCTTATGCGTTACGCAACTGATCGATTTTTGCGATATCTTAAGGTGGAACGCAATGCGTCTGATCTGACCATCAAAAGCTATGGCGAAGACCTAGAGGCGTTGGCCGAGTATCTTGAAGAAAGCTTCGGCACCGAGCCTGCCCCGCAAGACATTACCACGCTCGACTTACGCGGCTACGTTTCTGCGGTCTCTGATGCTGGTTACGCAGGCACAACAGTGTCTCGCCGTTTGGCATCGATGCGTTCTTTCTTTCGATTTGCCCAACGAGAGAAACTGGTCGACAAAAACCCGGCCAAGCCGCTTCGTAATCCGAGAAAACAACAGAAGCTGCCCCATTTTTTAACCAACGATGAAATTGGCACGCTACTAGATGCACCCAGCAAAGAAACGCCGATGGGCTATCGAGATAGTGCCATCTTAGAGACCATGTACAGCGCCGGATTGCGTGTGAGTGAACTGGTGGGGATCAACGATCAAGATATCGATTTTGAAGATGGGCTCGTTCGCGTGCGAGGCAAAGGCCGCAAAGAGCGACTTTCTCCACTGGGTAGTTATGCTTCGGTTGCCGTGAGTCAATGGCTGGCGGTTCGCACACTCAGTGCTAAATCGGCCGCACTTTCAGAGACACCTACGTTTGTGAATAAATTCGGCAATCGGCTTTCGACCCGTAGCGTGGGCCGGATGCTCGATAAGTATCTGCTGACCACCGAACTTGATATGCGAACTTCTCCCCACACGTTGCGACACAGCTTTGCAACGCATCTGATGGATCGAGGGGCCGATATTCGTAGCGTGCAAGAACTGCTAGGGCACAAGAGCCTAGTCACGACCCAAATCTACACGCATCTCAGTACGGCCAATCTTCGTGCGGCGTATGAGAAGGCCCATCCAAGGGCGGCCGGGTAAACCGTGAGCAAGAACGAAAAAA
>NVWB01000084.1 GCA_002733575.1 Blastopirellula sp.
TTAGGTTGGGTTGAATTTCACCAGTGTCACCCGTCACGGATTCAATTCGCATGACAACAAAGAAAAAGATTCTCACACGAAGTCACTAAGGCACGAAGAGGTTTGCAATTAGTAGTGACGATTGAACTTGAAACCTCTTGCGGCTGCGCCGCCCTGTTTGCGAGCAAACAGGGGTACCCGGTTTCGATATTCGCCTACTCGCCCAAACTAAATTCACCAGCCTGCATGGCGTCTCGGTAGTAAGGCCGGAGTGCGGTGGCTAGGAAGTGGAAGTGGAGGATTGCACCGAGTCCGCCGCCGATTCCGCCAGTTGCGGGCACGATCCATTCTTGTGGTAGTAGGATGCTGAGTGGAGACATGTCTCCCAGGAAATGGTTGAAAGCACAGACTGCCAGCATGCAGGGAATGACAATCATCAGGCCTCGCAGACCTGGGTTGCCGTGTGTTTCGGTGTACTTATTCCAAGCGGTTGAGTGGACCGCATTTCGCTGCGACTGAGTCGGCAGCGATTGTAATTCGGGTGTCCGATCGTAGGCGTAGTAGAAACTCATGATTTATCTTTCTGTGTTGGCGAGTCTCTGAGTATTGTAAATAAAGGGTTTGCAGGGTGCAACACAGTATTACAATAAAACGCATGAACTGGTGACGATTGAACATAAAACCTCTTGCGGCTGTGCCGCCCTGTTTGCGAGCAAACAGGGGTACCCGGTTATGGGATAGTTTTTCACGCCATCCGGCCATTACTCCCCTGCCCCGCTGGCATCCAACACCAAACCCAATTTCTTCAACCCACGTCCATGGGCTCCGGCGTAAGCGGTTGGGTACGGGGTTAGCCAGCCTTGGGTGTCGTGCCAGATGAAGCGGTTGAGGTTGACTTCGTCGGTTTCGGTTTTCATGCCGGTCCGTTCGATGGGGACGGTGGCCAGAATGTTTCGCCACTTGCGTTCCTCGGGCGACCAGTTCGATTGCTTGTTGGGCGACTGGTTGAGCGGCGTTTCAGGCGTGATGACTTGGTACGGTTTGAAGTTGGCGGTGGCTTGAAAACATTCACGCATCAACGGGGCCGAGGCGTCTTGCTGGTTCATCGGGGGCAGGCCGAGGATGTGAAGCATGGTGCGAATGGCCGAGGTTTGATTGTAGAAATGATGGTTGACCCCTTTCACACTGTAAGGGCTGATGGTCAGGCAGATCGAACGATGGCCGTCAATGTGATCATAGCCGTTTTGAGGGTCGTCTTCGTTGACAAAGATGACCGTGTTTTTCCAGAACTTTGAATTGGAAACAGCTTCGACCAGTTGCCCTAGTGCCAAGTCGTTATCGGCCATGTGAGCTTGGGAGGTAACGTTTTTGGCCCCCAGGTGATCTTGCGGCAGGTAGACGATGCTGAAATTAGGGAGCGTGCCCTGCTTTTCGAATTCACGGAATTCTTTAAGGAACTGGGCCATGCGAACCACATCGGGGATTTCCATGTTCCAGCCGGGATAGTCTCGGCATGAGTAGTTGCGGAGTCGCTCGATGCCGATTTGTTGACTGAAGACCATCGGTTCGCCGGCGAGGTGCTTGCGATAGATTTCATGATATTTGATCCCGCCGGGCGGTTTGGCGTAATCCATTTCTCCATAGTTGCGAAAGGAGAGCCCGGCGTTGAGAATGTGGTCCCAGATGAACCCGGTCGAGGAATAGGTGATCGGATCATCGCCGAAGGTATAGCTCCGAGCAAACCCGCCGAACGCCCGTTCAAGATAGGGAGTGACATTGGCTTCGGTGGCCCAAGAGTGCCCATCGGCAGAGAGCACGCCGTTGCAGTAATAGTTGTCAAGAATGCCAAAGCGATCTGCCAGGGCATGATGATTGGGGGTCAGTTTGCGAGGGAAAACATTCAGGCTGGCATCACTGCGAGCCTGGGGGTAATCGCCAAAGACTTGGTCAAACGTGCGGTTTTCTTTGATCACATAAATGACATGTTTGAACAGGCTCGGCTGGCCTAATTCTTTAGGGATGGGGATTGGTTTCACATCGGCTTGATCGGAATTCAGAACTTGATTGCGTACGATCTGTGCGAGCTTGGAGTTTTCAGTGGCCTGTTTGGTCCAGGTGGCGAGTTGGGTAGGGTTCAAAATATCAGCGATGGCAATTCGCTGTACGGCACCTTGGTAGTCACGTGAGTTTCGCCCTTTGTCGGCGGCGCGATTCAAGGAGCGTGAACCGAGCCCTTTGATGTTGGCGACAAAGATGTGTTTGTTGGAACAGGCAACACTGGCCGGAAACCAGGCGGTTGGGATAAGACCGAGTTGGGTGAAATTGCCATCGGCCGATTGTTTGAAAACACTAACCGCATTGTTGCCAGCGAGAGTGACCAACAGGTGTTTTTGATCGGGCAACCAGCAAAGCGAACTGGGCATGGAACCAAATGGGAGATTTTTGTTGGGTTTTACATCGACGGTTTTTGTGTTGCCGCTTTTGATGTCCACAATAGAGAGTGTGTCTTGATTCGTGTTGCAGACGATGGCTTGATTGTTTTGCTTGGTTAAGGATGAGGGGTGTAAACCGACTGCGATTTCTTTGGTCGATTTACCAGCACTCAGGGAAACGATAGAGAGTGTCCCGGTGCTGGCGATGCCCCGTTTGTCGACCACCGTTTCGCTGCCGCCAGAGGGTGCGGTTTTGTCATCGGCGACCGGTCGACGGCCACCGATGTTGGAGACGACCAACTCTTGCCCGATTTGAATCACATCAAACGGAGCAATGCCGACTTCGATTTCAGCGGTGACTGCTTTGCTTGCGAGATCAACAACCGCGAGCGTGTTTTTCTTTGACAGGCAAACGAACAGGCTCTTTTCATCTTCGGAAACAGTGAGCCCACAGGGGAACGAGTTGGCCGGAAGTTGGATGGTGTGTGTGAGTTTGAGTTTGTTTTGATCGCTAACTCGGTAGACGTGTACTTGGTTCTTCGCGGTCGAAAAGTAAATGTTGCCCTGGCTGTCTGTAGCGATGCCGGTGAGTGACGCACCTTCGGCGACTGAGATAGAATCAAGCAATTGGAAGTTTGCGGTGTCAATCAATCTCAGCTGATTGCGGTCTTTGACGAACAGCCGTTTTTGATCATCGCTTATCGCTAAGTCAACCGGCCGGCCGCTGAAGGCGATTAAGTCTCCCGCTGGAGAGATGGCCCGGCCTGTGGGGAGCAGTTGGGCATTGACGGTGTTTTTCCCGCTTAGTTGATTGGAAGAGTCTTGAGCTTTGGTGGGTGAGATAAGCATCAAGCCTACAAGGCAAGCTAAGAAGATTTTTATGGGCATTTGGGCTATTTCCTCTTCGAGATCGGGTGAACATTTTTAATCATAGGTCTTTGGAATCCATTTTTTTCCTGGCCACCAATATCGGGCTGTAATGCGTTCTATGAAATTCCCCTGCAAATCAAGATCTGGATGAATCTCCTCGGGGCGAGCTGAACTCCAGGCGAGCAGCGCCTTTTTTAGAATTGTTTTTTCATCTCGATAGCCAGGGTAAGTTTGTAAAATATCCCAGCGTTTAGCAGCAGAATGAACCCACGACTGTGGTAGAGTTGAGTTTAGGTCTAGGGCGAGTTTAAAGGCGGCAACATGAAAGTATTCATCGTGGATGCCGCACTCTTGTTTTAGCATATTTTCGAGGTAGGACCATAATTTCTGTTGCGAACTGCCTGATAGATAAAGGTTTGTCCAAGAGGAAGTATAAAAAGGGTTGTGCTCTAGGATTTCCCAATGAATGTCTATTGATTTTGATTCGTTTCCGGAAACTCCATGGCATCGGGCAAGGTCAAACAAAGAATCAGAATCTCGATTGATCGAACAGGCTTCTTCTAGATATTGAAGGGCCTTTTTTGAGTCTTGATCAATAAGACATCTACCTAAAATGCGAGTTGCTTCGGGCGCGTTAGGATTTCGTTTGAGCAATTCTTTAGCAAGAGGAACAGCCCGATCGGGTTGTGTTGTGATGTCGAAGTGCAGAACCAGCCACCAGCGAATGCTGTCGGACTCAGGGAACTCCACTAAGGCCCATTCTAAAAAGCCCTCATTCCATTGAACAAGACGAGAGTCGTTGGAAATTTCAGCATATAACTCTGCAATATCTTGTTTACGATCATCGGGGGCGCCGCTGATTAGATCTTTGATTGTCGTTACGGGCGGAGTATCTGGAATGCCAAGGTATTGCCAAAGGGTATCGGTTTCGGGCTTATCTTCGTAGAATACCTCACGTAACAGAGCTAGGCTTTCTTCGGGATTGGTCTCAAGCAGATTTTCGGCTTTAACTTCCTTCAGGCGAGTCGAGTCTGGCCAACGTGCCAGTCCTTGATCGCATAAAGTAATTTGTTTCTTCGAGTCTTGGTTGAGTGTGGCCAAGTGTAGTTGAGTTTGAAGTAGTTCCTCGAATGCGTCTTCATCTTCTGTTTCAGCAAGATTATATTTGCTTAATGTTGACTCTGCTTGTTTGATATTATTCATGGATAGATAAAGGCTTGCACGCAGAAAGTCGATTCGATCTTCCTGGAAATCGAAGGCAGATTGATCCAGCAGCTGAATTGCTTGATTATCTGAGGATAGCTCTGCAACAAGCTTTACTTCATCACGCAAATGGTAAACTGCATAAGGGAGTTTCTTGCGAAGTAGTTGGATGCAAGAGAGGGCCTTTTGCTTCTCGCCTAAAATGAAGTGCGTGTCTTTTAGCATCTCCAAGGCACCTAATAGCCCTGAGTTAACTTTCAGCGCTTTTTCAAAGTATTCTTGGCATGATTGATAATCTTGCTGGCGGAATTTTACGACTCCCATGCGATAGAGTGCAGATGAAGTTGCCGGGTATCGATCTAGTAATTTTTCTAGTTGGTCAAGTGCTTCTTCTGATTTGTGAGCGTTTTCTAAAATGAGGATTCGTTTGAACCAGAGTTCTGAGTACTCAGGTATGTTCGTCACAAGCTTGACTAGCCAATTGTCAACGGCTAGTGCTGTTGAAATATCGAGGTCAAAGTCAGTCAAAATATCGCATAAGGCATCCGCATACCAGTGTTTGCTGCCGGGGGGGGAGCTGGGCAGAATTGATTCAGGCGAATTGGGTTCACCTTCTTTGCTATCAGAAAGCAATAAGCGGCACGCCAGAAATCGGGCAGATTCGTGCCAATGTAGTTTTTGTGAAGCTTCTAACTCTCGGACTTTTTTTATTGCTTCTTCGCGTCGGGGGTCGTCGAGTTTCCAGACAAGGTCCAGTAGCTCTTCTTTTTCGGTTGGAAGCTCGAGTTCCACCTCTTCCTTCTTGTCTTTGTCTTGGGTTGTTGTGTGCTCATCATCTGATTCATAGATCTCAGGCAATAGGTGCTTGGCTTCTTCTAGGATGGTCTGATATAGATCGTTTCTTCCTTGATGCTGGTACCATTGAAGCAAGTTCGAGTAGCAAGCTGGCATCCGAGGAAACCACCGTTTGGCTTCAAGTGCTGCTTGTTCAAATCTCTTGCCATCAGGCCCATCTAGCAACAGGGATGCTTGGCTAACTAAGAGACGCTTGTCGTCAGGGTCTTCTTCTGTCAGTTGAGTGAGTTTGGATGTGTAGTCTTCTAAAGAGAGGTGATGTGTTGCCCGTCTGAGTGCTTTTTCACGAAAGGATATTCGTAGCGGTTCTAGTTCGATGGCACGATCTAGCATCTCGTCACTTTGCTGCTGATCCCCTAATTCAGCAAGAATATCACTTTTCACGTCCCAAAAATGTGCAACACTGCACCCTCGAACCAATTGGCGATTTATTAATTTAAGTGCGGTTTGCCAGTCACCATTAGTCATGGATTTAAGGAGTTCTAGGTATTGTCTGGGTCCACGTCCAAATTGTTCAGATTCGTCATGTGATAATAAACTTTCAAGGACTTCCTCGTATTCACCTGGACCGAGTGCCATGATAGCGCGGAAGCGTGAGATAAGATTTGCATTTTCATCGATAGAAACCTCTTTCATTCGCTCAGAGAATTTCAAGGGGGAGATTGCTACATGCAAGGCATCAAAATCCCGGATTGTTGCACTCGGAGAAGTGTCAGCAATCTTTTTATAGGCTTCCTCTGCTTGCATTAACTGGCCCGTTGCGGTGGCTTCAGAGAGATCGAGTAAAGCGGATAAATCATTCGAGGCGGACTGTTGAGCCAGTTGAATGGCCGAGGTATTGTTAGAATCAATAATCGCCAATAGCCCATTGTGAAGTTCATATCGGCTAAGTGCAATCTCGGTTGGATAAGCAATAGGAACCCAGTTTGATGGGTCTCGAATATAAAATGTGTCTAGATCTTCGTTGTAACCACAAACAACATCAACATGGCTACTAAAGGGGCCTTCTAAGATTCCCATTAAAGGAATATCTTTTTTTAGCAATGCAATTACGGCATCTTTATCTAGGCGAATCGGTACAACTTGAAACCCATTGCTCTCACACCATTTTCTTGTTCTCCATAATTGTGTCCCTTCGCGTCCATGCATTTCTTGAAACATGACATCAGGATCAAATTTCTTACCTTGCGGATAGATGGTCATCGCAACCGAAGTCGGAACGCACTGATTTCGATTCTGTGCAATTAAGGGCAAGGAGATAAAGTGATGGCCTCCGTTGGGTTTCTCTGGGATCGGAGGCAATGCCAGTTCCTTATCTTTTCCTCCCGCCACATCTCTTGCTAAATCATATTCGCCAAGCTCGACATGGATGATGCACAATGTTCGTTGAGCCCATTTGATAAAGTCTGAATGAGGCCAGTCTCTTAGTAGACCTTTCAGTCGATCTCGTGCAAGATCGAAATCTCCGAGAGACATCGGCAGCATTGCCGCTGTAAAATCAATGATCGCTTCTTGGTGACCTCTTTGGGTCGCTTCTGCAATCTCATTTCTTGCAGCATCGATTTGCTCTCTAGCAAGCAAGCAATTAACTAGATAGCCACGAACTCTGGACCAGTTGGGGGCTTTTTGTAAGGTTAGTTGAGCGTAATGAATCGCTTCGTCCCAGCGTTGCAGACCTAGATGAGCACATGATTGAGAGTACAGAGCGAGTGGAGAATCCATTTCGGGTTCATCCTTGAGGGACTCAATCCATCGATTACACGAGGATTCGAAACCCGCACTAGCGTACATGTTGGCTAACTCTGTGCCCCAAATCGCACGATCTGTTTTTCCTAGAGTTGATTCGCAATCGAGTAAATACTGGATGCCTTCTGTATGGCGTGAACGAGTTAAGAGCACACGTGCGTGGTAGAGCATGACGATGGGGTCATTGGGAAACTTTTTAACCGCGCGGCGAGCTAGTGCTAAGTAGGTTTTATGCGCTGAACAAGCACGGGCAATCTCAATGTTTAAGAGATAGTCATTCGCTGATTTCAGTAAAGATTGACCTCGGAGCGCATAGGCTTTGTCCCACGCTTCACGTACATTCCCCTTAAGAAATAGGTTGCGAGCTTCAATCCAAGGTTCCGAGACATCGGGGACTGAGCTTCTGATTTCAAATAACATTTCCCAACTCTCTCTCTGTTTTGATGCTCGTTGCTAGATGATTCATGAATAGCGATATTGTACCTATGCGGCAGGCACAATCAATCATCTAATATAAAAACCAAATTGTGCGAGATTCGGCTTGAATAGCAGTCGGTATATCGCGGTTTGGTTTCTACTTATTAGTGACCAGCTAGAGCCCATGGGTTCGCGATTAATCTGAGTCAAGAGGCAAAAAGAGAGCGGAATTAGTCTACGTCCAATCTTCGTCATGTTCAATGAATTCATCTCTCGAATTGATATAACCTTGTTCAAGGTCTGTTGCCATTTGTTGCTCAACCTCAATTTGTCTTAGGTGTTTTAAGTAGGATGTGAACGAAGCCACGTCCTCAAATTCATCTCGGGCTTGTTCGTCTGAAAGGTAAATAGAGAAAGGTAGATCCGCTTTCTGCCAGTCATCAGCCAGTTCCTTGAGTTTATTGCGAGTTTCTGCCCATTGCCCTTCAAATATTAAATATTCTTGAATCACCTCTCTGTTTTTAGAAGCTGATTTTAATTCAGAAATGGAGCAATTGCACAAAGTGCGAAGTTTCTTAATGTCTTGAATCGTTAGGTTGGTCTTGGGAACGATCTGAATCATTACTTCCCTTCAAAATGCTTCAAATAGGCTTGGGTTGAAAAGTGGGTGAACATGGCCAAGTCTTGTTCTCGGCTGAGGACGAAAGTGGCGGCCGTGGTTTTGGGGTAGAGTTTGTCGACGCGTTCATTGAGCCTGTGCATGGCGGCGTAGCCCTTGGCTTCTTTTAGTTTCAGTAGTTCCATGGTGCGTGCTGCGTGGAGAACCACGTTGGGGTCTTTGCTGTCTAGTTGCTGAACCAGAATCAATGCGGCCATCAATTTGCTCCCGTGTCGACCCAGGGCGTCTGCGGCGGCGATACGGACTGTGGGGGAATCGTCTTTGGCCAAGGCCGATAATTCTAGCGAGGCTTCGGTCGATAATTCTGGTAGGCTGGCTAGTCCAGTAGCTCCCCAGTAACGGACTGCCGGGTTTTTGCTTTTTAGTAGTGTGAAGTAATCACTCTCTTCGGCTTGGCCTACCATGTCGGCGGCTTGGTAGATTGCGGGCAAGTCGAATTCTTTGAGTTTCTCCTTGTCTTGATAAGGCGATTTCCCTGCAAACCAATTCCAAGCGATGGCTTCGGGAATGAAGCCCAGGTCATTGGTGGCAACTCTCTGTTGTTCCATTTGTGCACGAAAGTGAATGAGATTTCGCAAATGTAGTTCGTTATTCGCCAAGTTGTTTAAATTCAGCGGGTCTTTCTTGCAATCGTACAACTCTTCGGCTGGGCGTGTTGGCCCGGCGAAGTGCCACTGGGCCGGTGTCATAGTTGCTTTGTTGGTCAGGCGATAGAACTCGTGGCGAATCTCGCCGTTATCAGGCCAAGCGGTTGGCTGGTTGTAACTTATGTGAGGCATGAAGTTGCGAATATAGAGGAACTGGTTGTCTCGCACAGAGCGGGCCAAGTCAAAGGCTTCGTCAACACGATCTCGATGCCCGAACAGGGACCAGCGTGGTTGTCGGGCCGGTTTTCCCAGGAAGATTGTTCCTTGCATTGGGTGGGAAGGTTGGATGTTAAGGATATGTAGAATCGTTGGAGCATAGTCAACGAAGCTAATTAGTCTTCCGCTGGTCTCCCCTGCCCTTTTCTTCTCCAAGTGCTGGTACTTCGCAGGAAAATGAATGATCAAAGGGATGTGCATGCCGCTATCTAACAGGGCACGTTTATGACGCGGCATACCGGAGCCGTGGTCGGAATAGAAGAAGACGATGGTCTCTTCGGTTAGCCCATCTTCTTCTAATTGATGAAGCAGGTGCCCTACTTGATGATCCATCACGGTCACGCAATCGTAAAAGCGGGCCAGTGTTTTGCGGATGACGGGCGTGTCTGGATAATAGGGCGGAACGGTGACGTCTTCGGCAGAGTGGATTTCATCCGAAGTGAGCTGCGATTGAATATCTTGCTGGAATTTTTCATACGGCCAAACCATCGTGCGGCTTTGGTGCGAGGTCATTAAGTTGAACACACTAAAAAACGGCTGGCTTTTGTCTTTCCGGTTGCGCCAATGGGCCGTGTTGCTGCTCTCGTCCCAGCAAGTGTCAATCAGCTTCTGTAAGTCAGAAGTGTTGTAGTCGGTCTTTACATTGTTGGTGGTGTAGTAGCCAGCTTTGCGAAGCAGTGCGGGAAAGCCTTGTACATATTCTGGCAAAGGAAACGACGACCGCATGTTTTGTGTACCCAAAGATGTGGGATAGCAGCCAGTGATCAAGCAGTTGCGAGCAGGCGAACAAACCGGTGTGGTGGCAAAAGCGTTGGTGTAGCGAACAGATCGCTGGGCCAATTGGTCGATATTCGGCGAATCGGCGAACTGGTCTCCATAACAACCGAGCGTGGCACTCATATCCTCGGCGGTGATCCAGAGGATATTTGGGCGATTGGGTTGTTCTTCTGCCGCAAATGAGTTTGTTGCAACATTAAATGTGCAAAGAAAGAAGAGTGTAGGAAGGCTCAGTATGGTAAATCGATGGGAGAGTCGTGACATGAGAGAATGCCTAATTCGATATGTTGGGGTGCAAATTTGCTTCTTTATTTAGGACAAGCTAGAATCAAAGCTTCCTGCCTCATTCCTTTCTAACCTACGGAGTTACGTGCTGCCATGAGTAAGCTAGTGAATCGCCGAAATTTTTTGAAATCGTCTGTTGCTTCCGCGGCAGTTATATCTGCTCCTGCCATTCTTTCGGCCAAGTCTCCGAACGAAACGGTTCGAGTTGCTGGCGTAGGAGTCGGTGGCAAAGGTTGGACGGACATCAATGGAGCAGCCAAGCATGCCGATGTGGTGGCCTATTGTGATGTCGATACCGGAAAAAATCGCAAAGGTGGCTACGGGAATGCGGCGGAAACTTGGGAAAGCGCAACTGGCTACACCGATTTTAGGAAGATGATTGAGAAGGAACATAAGAATTTAGATGGAATTACCATCAGCACGCCTGATCACATGCACGCCCCCGTCACGATGATGGCACTCAAGCATGGGCTGGCTGTTTACACGCAAAAACCGCTGACTCGTACAATCTCGGAAGCCCGGGCATTGACGCTCGCTGCGGCTGATGCTGGTGTTTCGACTCAAATGGGCAACCAGCATCATAGTGGCGCCGGGTATCGGACATTGGTTGAGATTGTTCGGTCAGGCAAGATTGGTAAAATCAAAACGGCCCATAGCTGGTCGAATCGCCCCGTTTGGCCGCAAGGGATGGAACGACCTGCTGGCTCGGACCCAATTCCGAAAACCTTGGACTGGAACTTGTGGCTGGGTGTTGCTCAAGAACGCCCTTATAAGAAAGATGTCTATCATGCGTTTAAATGGCGAGGCTGGTTTGATTTTGGTGCCGGTGCGTTAGGTGACATGGGCTGTCATATTATTGACCCTGTGGTTTGGTCGCTTGATTTAGGGCCAGCAAAATCGGTTTCTTACGTTGGACCGAAACCAATGGCAGAAACTTTTCCCAAGTCAGAAGTATTAAAGTATAAGTTCCCTGGAACACAATATACCGCTGGCAAACAGTTCACACTGACTTGGCACGATGGTGGGAAATTGCCTCCATTAAAAGGTTCGCATGTGCCTTCGAATGTGGATGTTCCGCCGAATGGGGTGATGTTCATCGGAGAGAAGGGCACAATTCTTTGTGCACATGGTCGAACGCCTGTGGTTTATGCTGAAGACCAATCTGTGATGACAGGTCTACCAACTGTCGCAGGATTGGATCACTACGGTGTGTGGGTAGATGGAATCAAATCAGGCAAAACACCCAATAGTAGTTTTGCTTATGCGGGGCCAATGACAGAAACTGTGTTGTTGGGCGTGGTGGCTGCCAGAATGGGTGCAGGCGAACTCAAGTGGGACTCAAAGAAGATGGCGTTCACCAACTCTGATAAGGCGAACCAGTTTGTTCATCACCAGTATCGTTCCGGTTGGGAAATTAAGGGGTTATAAAACACCTCGTTGCAGGCGTTGCAGGCGTTGCTAGCGGCGTTGTGACGATTGCAATTGGTAAAATCGGAAAAATTGCTTTCTTTCGGATAGGCTTTTTGCCGAAACATTAAGTAGAGTCGTGTGTGATTGCCACCCTTGGTGCGCAAAGTGGATCACTCCCTTCACTATTCGACTCTGATTAAATTACCAATTGTTTCCAATAGAGATCGTCGAAGATTCCCGCAAGTTTACGGCGATGCAAGGGCGTGTTCGATCTATTGTAGAACGAACTCCATTAACCGAATCAGGAGAAGATAATGCGTTTGTCATTGTTTAAATACGCACTGGCGTTAAGCGTATTAGCGTTGCCGTCATTGGTAGAAGCTCAGCAACCAGGTGCTCCGCAAGCACGTGCCCCACAAGCACGTCAGCAAGTTTCTTATGCTGAAGCGACTGCCCCTTATCAGCAACAGTTTTACACTGGATACGGGCAGCATGCTGGGCAAGCAAGATACCAGCAACCACAAATGCCCGGTCATGCATGGCCAGCCTATGCATCGCATCCAAATTATGGTGCGGTCACTTATCCAAAACAGCATTCAGCGGCTGCTTGGCCTTACATTGGCCCTCATTATCCTTATCCGCAAGTTCCTTTGGGATGGCGAAAAGTTTCGATGGAATGGGATGACGGATGGTGGTATCTTGATTTCAACGCTCGTCGACCTAAGCATCACTAATCGTTTCGATTAAATGCGGCGAGAGATCACAAAGCCTCTTGTAATGATCGTGAATCATTGCAAGAGGCTTTTTTCGTTCTTGAACTTACCGATGCAGTGCTTGCTAGCGGTTGAGTGTGAAGCTAGGTGGCTTGCGTTGGGTTTGTCGCTGGCTTGGCGCGGGATGACTGGCAAAATCGAAAAAAGCCTACCTTTCGGCATGATCGATAGCCGACAATTAACAAAGCAAACCCATAGTGTATGGGATAAGCACCGTTTTAAGCTTGATTCGATGTTTGTCGGTCAAGTGAATAAAACGATGCGGAAATGCAGCAACACCGGTTTCGTTGACGAATGATTTCGTCGTAGCCACCCGCAGGCAACAACATCAGCCGGTGTATTTCAAAAGTATCGCATACGTCGTAAGTAACCAGGAGGGGAATTATGCCTCGCAGCCTAAAACTGGCAATTGTCACACTCATGGTCATGCTACCGTCAATTAGCATGGCAGGTGATGAAGAGATTGCACAACAGATCGTCAAGCAGTTACAAGAACAGAAAAACAGTGGCGATCTGAAGGGGTTCAATATTGGGCTTCAAGTTCAGAACGGAGTCGTTTGGCTCGAAGGGCATGTATCTAATAAGATGCAGCACGCTGCCGCAGTTGATGTGGCCCGTAGAGTGCCAGGAGTCAAGCAAGTTGTTGATGGTGTTCGTATCGAAACAGTCCGAGGTGTACCTGCTCCACAAATTGTATCAGCACCACGAGAGTTGAAAGCAGATAAAATTGGGGCGGAACCAAAATTTGAAAATGTGCGACCTGTTCAATTGGCCGCCAAGACCGATGTTGTCGCTGCTCCACAAGTCGCTCCTAAACGCTTGGCTTCAGTTCCTCAACGCAGTGTCTTAGTACAGCAATCCAACGTGCCCACTGCACCACAGTCAATGCGTCCATTGCCTGCTGCACCCGGGATGACACGTATGGCATCACGTCCAATGTCACAGCGACCTGTTGCTTTTGCTCCTGCTGGAAGTAATAACTTTCAAGTAAATCACTATGCAGCCATGGCCGCATCACGTCAGCCAATGGCCATGCCACCTGCTTATTATCCAGCAGGTTCTGGTTACGCATCGCAAGTGCGATACGACAACCCACAAATGCCTCGTTACGCATGGCCTAGCTATGCTGCTCATCCAAACTATGCTGCTTTGACTTATCCAAAGCAACATTCGCCATCAGCATGGCCTTACATTGGTCCTTTCTATCCTTATCCACAAGTTCCACTAGGTTGGCGTAAAGTTACCATGGAATGGGATAAAGGTTGGTGGACGGTTGATTTCAAAGCCCGTCGTTAGTAGATGCCGACGACCGCGAGTGCTAGGTGCTATCATGTGCTTTGTGTAGCTCGCAACATATACTTTCTCGCAAAGTGAGTAGCCGCCTAAGCCAGGGTGAAAACTTTACTGCGAATCGAAACCCTCGAAAGATGCTGCCTTTCGAGGGTTTTTTCGTGAATGCAGTGCTATCGCATGCCGGATTCTCGCTGGTTTTGCTGTAATTTCCGCTTCAATTGGAAAAACCCGCAAGTTCGTTACAGCTTCACACGATAACTGTTATAGCAGCAAATTTCGTGCAGTTGCGCGATAAATAGAATTTTGACTTCGGGCTTCGCCCGCTATAAGCCCTGGCAATAGAGGTTATCATGTATCGAACAACGATTGTGTCCACTTTGACTCTAGCATTGGCAATCTCTGCATTGTCGAGTACAGGGTGTACAACACAAGGTCCATATCTTGGGCCATTGTTATTTCCAATTCCAGTTACTCCTTATCAAATGAAGAATAAGGAAGACGAGTTCCACGAACACGAACGATATGGACGTGTTCCAGTTTTGGGCCCTATTGTTCCAGGTGCTCCGCATGTATCGCTTGATCCACCCAGTGACGATGAAGTGATGCGAGCCTTAGAACGAGCTCGACCTGTTGAAGGTGGTTTGCCATTCCTTCACGAAGTACAACGTAACAATGTGCGTATCGTGAAAGAAAAGATTTCTGATTTCGTTGATCCGCCACGAGTGATGCCGCTTGTTGGTCCGGTTCAATTGCACCATGTTCATTACAAATGTACCATCTACTTCCAAGAGACAAAGCGAATCGGCTGGCCAATTCCTCATACCTTGCGTGATCAAGATACTTCCGAAGTGATGTACATCGATCATAATCACTTGCACCGTGTCGGCAATATGGATGACGGTCTTGGTGGAATTCCAAAATCATAAACAGACTGATTCAGTTCTAAACTGATTCAGGTAGAGTAAACAATTAAAAAAGCCTGCGAGCAAATGATGCTCGCAGGCTTTTTTTGTGTTGAATCTATTGGTAGGGTGCCATGCTTTTCGCCGTTTAGGCGTAAGCATGTTTTGAAGCATGCCTTACGTTTGTTTTGTAAATTGGACCAGAGTCTGGGTTCTATTTTATTTAACAAAACGGAGTTTTTTCTGATGCGGCACACCGGCTTAAATCACTGTCAAACGACCAACAACGGCCCGATTCTACCGGGGGGAAAGCTTGGTTTTTTCGTCGATGCAAACGTGCCAATGGCCAACTTGACCGATGTCATATAATTGACCGTTATTTGATATTGGTCATGTCCGTGGCTGCCATGATTTTTGCTTACCGTAAGTCGTTTGAGACTGGCACTTACAACAACACAATAAAACAACCCATCATCTATCCAACATCAAAAACGGTCTCAAAAAAACGACCTCCGGTCAAGTCCGCCGCAGCAGAGGGGGTTTTCAAGAAAATTGACCTGCGGTCATACACCAAAAAACCACTTAAATCAGCCCAGCGGAACAAGTGATCCCGCTTTGATGAAAGAGAAAAATCCCTCACAACCAATCACAAAACCACCAAGAGGATGAAGAACCAAAAAACAACCAAACATCCTCTTCCGTTTTCACTTTGATTGGTGAAAAGAAGCACCCTACTCGATTTAATCTAATACACCCAGGCCCTTCATCCAGGCTTCACATTGTTTCGGCCAAGCGTTGGTGCCAGGGATACTGGCTCCTAAGCCAACTCCATGACGCCCTTTTTGGTAGATGTGCATTTCAGAGGGAATACCTGCGTCAACGAGTGCTGAATAAAAGACGAGGCTGTTCTTCACTGGCACTACTTTATCTTCGTAGGTGTGAAACAAAAACGTAGGCGGTGTTTCTGAGGTGACTTGCTTTTCGTTGGATAAGCTTTTGATTAATGCCGGTTTCGCATCGGTTCCGAGTAAATTTCGCTGTGAACCTTTGTGGGTGTAGGCTTCGTCGAATGCGATGACGGGATAACAGAGAATCATAAAATCGGGTCGGCAACTGACCTGTTGAATCGGGTCTTTGTCTTTCGGATTGCCTGCATCAAAATGTGTGCCAGTGGTTGAACAAAGATGACCGCCGGCTGAGAAGCCAATGATGCCAATTTTGGCCGGATTGATCTTCAATTCTTTAGCACCAGCACGCACGGTACGAATGGCCCGTTGTGCGTCTTGCAGCGGGGCCGGGTGTCCATAGCCACGACCTCGATGACGATACTCACAAATAAATGCCGAGACACCCATCTTGTTGAACCATTTGGCAATTTCATGTCCTTCATGCCCGATTGCTAAGCCCCCGTATCCGCCTCCTGGTAAAATCACCACAGCCGCTTCGGTTCGATTTTTTCCGGTTGCCGGGTAGAGCGTTAGCGTCGGTTTATCTTTCGCCTCATCGCCCAACGCTCCAGGGGCTCCGTTGGGCCATAAAAGATTAACGACAGGCTCTTGGGCATGGCTCACGGATGTGTAGAGCAATGCGATGAGTAGAAAGTGTGTTCGTAGATGTATCATCAAGTATTAACCTTAACAGGGAAAGGAGGCAAAAGTGGTGCTATCAAACTAAGGTGAGTTGCTTTATGCTAAACGTCTGAGCATGAAATTGCAAATCTTGCAGAAAAATTTCCCTCCAGTGCATGTACCACTTTGATCATTCGCTACTTTTTCCAGGATGAACCAACACATGGCCGTCGATCTTTCAACCCAACATGAACTCGTAAGCGATCTTTTCCAGTACCCCAAAACGGCACAAGACTGGGAGCAGTATCGCTTAACCCAAGAACAAATCGATTTTTACCATGAACAAGGCTATTTGGTAGGTGTAAAGATACTGAATGATGTTCAAGTCGAAGCCTTACGGGGAGAGTTGGCCGAGTTTTTTGACCCTGATCACGATGGTCGAGATCTGTGGTACGAATATCATGCGAATGAATCGGCAACGCCGAATACGACGTTGTTTCACGCTTTAGGGGCTTGGCGAATACGACCTGGTTTCCACGATGTTTTATGGGCACCTGGTTTTGTGATGGCCGCGTCTCAGTTGTTAGGCGGATCGGTCCGGTTTTGGCACGATCAGTTATTCTGTAAGCCAGCCAAACATGGCGGAGTGGTGGCCTGGCATCAAGATTATTCTTATTGGACCCGAACCAAGCCAATGCAACATTTGACCTGCTGGGTTGGCTTGGATGACGCCACGAAAGAAAACGGGTGCGTTCATTATATTCCTCGAAGCCACGAATGGGATTTGTTGCCGATTACCGGTTTGGCCGGCGATATGAGTGCGATTCGTGATGTTTTGAATGATGAGCAATGGGAGCAATTTCAACACCCTGTAGCGGCAGAACTCAAGATGGGCGAAGCGACGTTCCATCATCCGCTGATGATCCATGGCTCGTTTGAAAACAAAATCGACCGCCCACGCCGGGCTACGGTCATCAATGCGTTCAAAGATGGCGTGCTGAGTGATGCAGGCGAAGAACTGTTGGCAGGCGTGCCTATTGTTCCCAAAGGGGAAAAAATGGAAGGACAGTTCTTTCCGCTCTTGCTGGAAGTTGAGTCAGAAGAATAAAAATCATCAGTAAAT
>NVWB01000085.1 GCA_002733575.1 Blastopirellula sp.
CGGTAAGGTAGAAAAGCTTTTGGTTGGCCGGTAGGCAACCAAAAGGCTAAATCACCGCAGCAGCCACAAACCATTTTTGGCGTACAAAACCACCCCAAGAGAACCTGCATGGTAATCGGCAAGGAATGGAACAGCTGCTAAGCTCTGTATCATGCCAAAGAAGCAACGTATTACTTTAAGTCGCCACCCACACCCCCATTCGCCCACTGGATACAGGACGCAGTGAGGAGGTAATACACACCCACGAGAGTGGAGCGCTGTGCAATTCGACATTCGGCTATGGCCGAGATCTACATAGACCAGATAACCCCAAACACACCCAGCTGTGTTCTCGTTGCGTCAAACGCATTGGAAAAGGTGTGGCTAGTGATCGTCACCGAAAGGAAGGGCCTTTTAAACGCCCTTCCTTTTGCTTGCTGGTCTGCACACTACGAGGGGTCTCAGAACATAAGCGGTAGGAACCCTGCGTTCACATAGTCTAGTTACTGTTTTTAAATAATATTTAGGCCGACCTTTTATGTCCTGAGAACCGCCTTGGAGCTTGGTAGGGGCGGGTCATAGGGCATACTCAGTGCCGAAGGATTTGACAAGCAGCCTTAACAAGGCTAAATTAATAACACATGCAGCGCTTCGGTGACTGCTTCCCCTCGGGGAACTACATGCCAAGGCAGCTTTCGAGCTGCCTTTGGTTTATCTGGGGCTTGGAATCCACTTTAACATCAACGTCAATATCCCGTTAAATTCCTCGTCGCTGATTCTTTTAATACCCTCTTTGTCTGGCGTCAATCTGCTTACTGCTACCGTAGTCGGTTTGTCGCATATAGCCCAAGCCTTTTCCCCATCAATACTATTTTCGACTTGGAATGCCCATTTGTTGCTTGGTTGACTCTGTGTGGAGCACGCCACCACAGTTACGGCTCCGTGGAGGGTGTTGTTGTGTGAAATTACAACGACCGGTCTGGTCTTCCAGAACTCAGGTAACTCGGCATCAGATGGGAATCTACACCAGTAAAGTTGTCTAACTTTTGGTCTTGCTGTTATTTTGGGTGCTACTTTAGGTGGAGCGTCCGTGCTATCAGCCATTGATCCTTCTCTCTTAAGTTAAATAATGGACGTACACAGTATAACCCTCTGTAAAAAGCCTGTAACGCAGTCATATCCTTTCTCATTTTCACGTGATTTCTCTAATCTGCATGCTTATTTACACTAGTAGTTAGAATTGCTGTTTTTCAACCAATTCATCTAATTAGGCGTCCAAAAACGCCATTGGGGATGATTACCATGTGAGTACTGAAAGGAAAGGAAAAGAGAGCTAGCTGAGAAAGTGGTCGATCTTACGGTTATGAATCGGGCTCGTATGTTTGCGACAGTAAATAATGAGCCTGATCCTGAAATGACCGAGAAGCTAAGATTAAGAATGCGTGAGGAACAGACAGTGTTGTATATCAGACACTATGAACCTGAACAACTATTGGCGCTGCTTGATTTTTACAGCACAGACATTGGCAAGTCGATATTGGATAGCCAGAAAAGAGTTTCTGACGATATGGCGTCTGGGGTGCGGCTCGTCTCAGGAGAAATAGGAGAGGAGTCTTTCCGCCGCAATGACCGGCATCAAAAACCCAATAATTAAGACCAGGTGATGGCGATACATAACGCACCGCACTTAGCTGCCCCTCACTGAACCCAACTCCGCTAAATAATCAAACGCCTTTGGGCAAATGCGGCGCTTTCATTACGCCTCGTTTAAAATCAGCGACTTCGCCTTGTATGCTTGATTGACTGCCGATACAAACGACGACGAGTTGTCTCGGATAAATTTGGACCAACCGGCAATGTAAGCGGCACTGTTCTTGATACTGGCTTCACTGTCCACACCCGCGGTATGGCAAAGCAGGGCGGCGGTAATTTCTGCTATCAGCTCTTCCTTGGAATAGTCTTCTTTGCTCTCAAAAAGCGTAGCTGTCTTTTCAAACCGATCCAGACGACTCTTGTGGCCCGTGCTGTGTCCAAGCTCATGGAATAGGGTGCTGTAGTATTCATCCTGCCCCACGAAGCTCTCGATCACTGGCATCTTCACTGTATCAGTCACCGGCGAATAGCAAGGTATAGCCGAATCACCAAGGCGCACCGATTCCCACTCAAGATAATTACTGCAAATAGCCTCTGCACAACTGTCCTTTTCAAAGTCGTCGCCGGCCGTCTCCAGTGACTCGATCTCAACGCCTTCTACCAGATCAAAATTGAAGACAAAACTATGCCGAATCACAAACTGCTTTTTCCCGTCCTTGCTATCGGGTAAATCCTTATAAAACAATATCGGTGCGCCTTGGCCCTTAGCATCTTTTAATGTGCCACCCAACTCCCGGATCTGCCTGAACGTTGCCCAGTACGGCGAGGCATAGCCACGCATCCCCGCAACCAATGCCGTGACGAAGGCATTAATACCCTTATATTCACATCTGCTCGCCGCGTTTGTCTGTGCTGCTGCCATATACGGCTTGTGCCATATCAAACCACCCTCGGCCAAATACTCTTCAATAACCTCGATAACTTTCTCGCTCGACTTGCTCATGATTTTTGCCCTGTTTGTTGCTAAAAACCCAACCTCTGGGGTTAACCAACCCCAAAGAGTGCGACCACAGGGAGCAAAAGCAGGGCTTAATGACGTGTCTAGGCAGGGTTCCCCCCACAGGGTGAGGGCTCTTGCAGGGAGTGAGCTACGAACGAGTGAAAGAGCCGGGATGCCTTGATTAAGGAATGGCCGTGCTAGTCTCGTCTCACCCCAGAGGATGCTATTAGGTGCCGTGAAACGGCACAGATAAACCGCCCAAGCAATGGGGTAGGCGGCACGTTCAGGAATCTGGCTTAGTGATCGTTACCGGATGGCGGAGAATTTGGCTCCGTGGCCACGCCATAGAGCGCGCCTGAAAGGAAGCCGAGAATGAGAGGCTGAATGTAAGATTACTCTGGGTCGAAATAGTTAATCCTACTTAATTCACTATGACGCTAAACGGCGAAGCAGTGAACACAAGTTCTCCTTGCGAGGTTCGGTAGGCTACAAATAAATCAAAAGCTGTTGCCGAACTAAGCATCCCATCGAATAGGGTGAATGAAGTGCTTTGCTGATACACGGTGGGCCCAATGAACGGGACAAGTTCAGACCCCGCGCCAGTGAAAGGAATCAAATTGCCAGTACCGTCTATAATAAAAAGATCACTTCCCACAGCGGCGACCAGAATAATTTCAATCGATTGACTTGCGTGCGCCAGTGTTGGCGTGATGGAAAGTGAAATCTCAAGCGCTTCGTTAATGGAGCCACTGGTCGCGTAGCCGCATTGTCCTCCGCGTCGAATACCCATGCCAAACAGCCCTGCAGCGCTTCCTGTGACAGTGCTCATGCCTTCTAGGACAGAGCGGGACCCCAAGCTTATTGACGTGCCCAAAATATCTTCAATCGCGGCTTGTTCGACTGAATCGTAAGACAGTCCATACCGTTCTTTCACTTCTACCCAGTTCTTTACATACGAGCAATGATAAGCGGCATTCGGTGGAAGCCATTCGCCTGGATCTCGCGCACCCTTGGAGGAGTTCGTGCCGTCATCAACGGCAACAAGTGCCTCTGCCATGAGTAAATCGTTGGCATAAGCCTGCTTTTGGCTTTTAGTCCAGAACAAGCCTCCGCTGTCGTGCGCTTCGGACAGGGGAACGTGGTGATCAATATCCACATCGCTAGGGTCAGTGAATGTGATACCGGTCAACAGATCCAGCCACGACCCTGATACTACTGAGCAACCATTTGAGCTTAACGTTACCGGTACCTGCGATTCCAGAATCAGCACCTCATGACGGGTGCTTATACAATCACCGTCTGCATCTGCCCAACCGGGTAAATAGTCATCTCTGTCGTAGGTTGAATTAACGTCATTACCACCGGTCTCTTCAGAGCCAGAGCCTGAACCACCACCGGACGAATTGATGAAATCAAAGAAGGCTTGCTCGGAGGAAAATGACTGTCCGTCATACGCACCGCTATGACAGTGATAAGTGCTGTCGCTGTTTTGGTTATGACACCCTTGTGAATTTAGGCCGCCACCGTGTGAGTAAACCACGGAGAAATACGCCGAAAGGATGCCTAGAGCAATTAATCGAATACCGGTATTCATAATAAAGTTCCTCGTGGCCAGCCGTGTAACAGCTACCACAGTATTCAGCTCATAATACCTCAATATCCCTGCTTATCACGAAGTCTAAGGGGCTGCGCTGATCAGTTGCACTTATAGCACTTAGCAGAACAGGCCGTTTTCGACTGTGAGCTGCTGCGGCTACGTGACTGTGCGCATAACGAGCCTCAATAATGCTCAGAATTCACACAGCCGCGCGCCAGGAAGCACAAAAAACGACCTAGCCGCCCGATTGGGCAAGTTGGCGGATGTTCTGCGCCTGTGGGCTACTTGCCAAACTAAGGCTGTGATGAGTGTCAAAATAATCGCAAATTCCGGTTATCGTGCTTTCGCATCTTGAGCCTTTCTCGGAATATAGTTTGATATACAGACTAAAATGGTACTTATAGTACTTTTATTGGATGTATATTGAGCTTTTTACTTGCTGTAGTTTGGAATGGTATATATATTGGTACTATGAGTACCAATAAAGGAAGCAAGTTAAACCACTTATTGACCACACAGCCTCACGGGGTTGTGCTACTTTCTTCATGGCTGAAAAAGCAGGGCTATAGTCTGGACCTGCTCAAAAGATATAAGTCCAGTAACTGGCTGGAATCGATGGGGTCTGGAGCGTTAAAACGCCAAGGGGATAGCGTTGATTACGAAGGAGCTATATTTGCTATACAAAAGCAATCCGGACTAAGCATACATGCCGGAGGCAAGACCGCCTTATTTCTCTTGGGTAAGTCACATTATCTGGAATTTTCAACCAAGAAAGTAACTCTGTTTGGCGCACAAAACGAGAAACTGCCAGCATGGTTTAAAAAATATGCTTGGGGTGTAAAAGTTGATTATCACGCCCTCAAATTTCTTCCTCCACATGCTGGTCTTGTCGAGCTTGAACGAAGCTCATTCAGTATAAAAGTTTCTGGAGCAGCACGAGCATTAATGGAATGCTTGTATCTTGTACCCAAGAGCCAGGACTTACTCGAATGTTATGAGCTCATGGAGGGGCTTAATAATTTGCGGCCGGATAGTGTTCAACAACTCCTTGAAGAGTGCCGTTCTATAAAAGTAAAAAGGTTATTCCTATTCCTGGCGAATAAAGCGGGGCACGACTGGCTCCAGTATGTAAACCTGGATAATGTAAATCTTGGCTCCGGAAAGCGTAGTATAGTGCGACATGGCGTATTCGACAGCAAGTATCAAATAACAATACCAAAAGAGCTGGAAGAGCGTGGACTACAAGGACTATAAACGCCAAGTATCATTATTGCTGAATGTGCTGCCTGAGGTAGCTAAAGAAGATTGCTTTGCGCTGCATGGTGGAACAGCAATTAATCTCTTTATTCGAGACATGCCACGCCTATCAGTCGATATAGATTTAACCTACGTCCCGATAGAAAATAGGCCGACATCATTAAAAAATATTGCTTCCGCCTTGCTGCGAATTAGAGACCGTCTCGAGAAACTCATTCCTGATATTCAGATGGAGCATAAGCGGGCAGTATCAAAATTGTTGGTTACAGCCAATGGCGTGAATATTAAGATTGAGGTCAATCAGGTTGGACGGGGAACGCTCTATGCTCCAAAGAAAATGGCTCTGTGTAAAAAAGCCCAGACGGAATTTGATGCTTTCTGCGTTGTGCCATTAGTACCGCTGGCGCAACTATATGGAGGGAAAATATGCGCTGCCTTGGACCGACAACACCCGCGAGATTTGTTTGACGTTAAATACCTTCTAGACAATGAAGGGTTTACTGACGAGGTAAAAACAGGGTTTTTGCTGAGTCTCGTTGGTCATGACAGACCCATTCACGAACTAATTCATCCAAATTCTCAAGATCAGCGGCAAACAATGATTAATCACTTTGAAGGAATGAGCGCAGAAAAATTTACTTACGATGAATTCGAAAGCACGAGAGCCACATTGATTAACAAGGTATCGGAAAGTCTAACTGAGAATGACAAGAAGTTCCTGTTAAGTGTAGAAAATGTAGAGCCTGATTGGACTATTCATGATTTTGAGAGATTTCCGGCCGTGCAATGGAAACTTCAAAATTTGGCAAAATTGAAATCAATTAATCCAGAAAAGCATCAAGAGCAGTTTGAGTTGTTAAAAGAAAAGCTAACTTAAAATAGTCGAAAATCGATCATTAGTGTCGAAAAATGCTACAAATAGGAAAGCAATGTCGAAAATCAATATAACGAAGTGCAGTTGTGCGGTCTTTGCATCAAGCTTTCGCTCGAAATAATCACGCAACTGCTGTAAGCCCAGGGTCAAAAGGAACAGTTTTTTATTCAAAGCTGGCCGCTAAAATTTAGGTGCTGAGAATATAAATGTGTAAAAATAGCTGGAAATTGGCAGGTAGCCGGATAGGCATGAGCTGCAGGCCGACCTAACTGGCAACTATATAGGAAAGAGCAATGTCTTCATTTATAGTCACTTATGATCTTAATAAACAGGGCCAGAATTACGATTGTATTACTGAAAAGTTAGAAGCTTATGGTACATATTGGCATATTCAAGGGTCAGTCTGGATCATTGTCACCGCACAATCCGCTAAACAGATAAGAGATAACTTAGTTGCGTGCCTGGACGAAAACGATGAGCTATTTGTTGGTAAGCTCTCAGGTGAGGCTGCTTGGCAAGGCTATAACGAAAAGGTGTCAAACTGGCTAAAGGAAAAACTCTGAGTACTGGGCCATATCGAGCCTAATTATCAGTGTCATCTCTATGGTAGCTGGGTGTTCGATCAAGCAACAGAAGCGATACTACAAAATCGTACTGGTCTGAGAAGATGGCCAATTCTTCACATTCCTCTCTGAACCAAACTCGTTCTCCAAACTTCTTACCGATTTTTGCTGTTTCTTCATCGAACATATCCCTATTGGCGGCAATAGATTGGGATGGAATTGGAACTGGTGGGACATTTGCGGTTCGAAAGAATGCCCCAGTTCTTAACGCTCGCTTACTTGACCTTGCCCAGAGAATGTATCCATCGCGAGAGACAACCATAACTGCGCGTTGCTAGGTGTAGTTGATCCATCTAAGTAGCGCTGCCATAAGCGATACTTCATAGCGATCAGCCATACCGCCAATCATATCAAGATCGACTTTCAATGCCGGTGCGATTTGGCGACGATAATCATCCAAAGGCATGAGTAGGTTGGCGGCAAATTGATTCGCCTGGAATTCGATTTGGCGATAGTCAGACTCCCAGCGAATAAAATCTTGCTCGTTGCAACTTAATCCTTCAGGGAATTGTTCACGGTGTAAAAGGTAGTGCCCAAATTCATGCGCTTGAGTGTAGTTAATGCGGCCGGTCGATCTAATATCTTTGTTATATAAAATGCCCCATCCCTTTTCTCCTCTGAATAGACCACCTTCAAAACCAGGTAAGGAGTCCCCTTGAATTAACACAATAGGATCTTGAGGGTAGAGTTGTGAGGAGATTTCTTTGGCTACATCAGCAACATTGATCGGGAAATGATTTTCGCCTAAAACTGCATTAAGTATGTGCGTTATTTTAAACGCCCATTTGCTGGGTGTTAGCTTATCAGTCATTTTCGTTATCTAACAATTTGGCCATAGTTCTTAATTTTTCTTTCGTTTTCTCATCCATCTTTTGATAGTTGCGGTAAAAATGAGCGTCTTGCGCACTTTCCATAGCGATACCATCATCATCGCCTAGTAAATAATCAATGGTAACTCCCAGAACTTTCGCGATTTTCGATAGTTTTTCAGCAGAAGGGCGCGGTGGATTCTTATTTTCCAACTCCCAAATATAGCTTTTGCTGGAATCAGCCAAATCTGCAAGTTGCTCAAGAGTATGGCCTTTGCTTTCCCGAAGCTGCTTAAGTTTAGTTCCAAGTGTTGTCGCCATAAGTTACCGTATCCTTCCTCAAATAGTTCAGACTAGAGGTATATATTATCATTGACTAGTGTTATTTCACATGTTTTAATAAGTTCAGACTAGCGAACATATTATCATGCTCAAGGCGTATTTTTTGGCATATGTAGTGTCTTCGTTGTAGTTAGCTACAATATATAGTAGATTATAGTGGGCTAATATCCACTCCGAAAAGAAACAGGAGACTGAAACATGGCGACTAACCCCCCAAAAGGTGACAACCATCGGAATGGAGCTGTAAAAAGCCGTTCTCAAACAAAAACCCCTTCCGGCAATTACGTTAAGCGTAATACCGATACAGGGCGCTTTATGGACGTAAAGACAACAGATAAGACACCGTTCAAAGGCGTACGTAAGGAGAAATAGCTTATGGCGAACGGAAACACACATATTTGCGCAGGATGCGCAGTAGGACTAGTTGTAGCCTGTTTGGATAAGGATGAAACTTCAAACCCCGCCTTCAACCCCCTGGTTACGGGTGGGACAGGCGCTCTGTTTGGAAAATTGCCTGATCTGCTAGAGCCGGCCATCCACTCACATCACCGGCAATTTTTCCATAGTTGGCTCGTGTTTGGTGCGGTTGGTTACGGTTTTAAGAAAATCTACGAATGGAAACCAGACGATCCTATAGAGGTGTTTTTGAGAGAGGTGGCATTAATGGCGGCGGGAGGATACATGAGCCATTTGTTCTTAGACTCCTTGACGCCAAGGTCATTGCCGCTATTGGGCAAATTTTAGAAGAGATGAATTATTCCCAATGAAAGAAGTCACCCGCCATATAAATAAACAAGTAGTCCACGAGCTTTGGGCACGGGCGGCCGGTCGTTGTCAATTCAAAGGACACAATGAGCTGTTATACAAATCATCAATAACGCAAGAATCGTCAAATCAAGCAGAAAAAGCTCATATCTACGCTTTTTCGAAGAATGGACCTAGAGGGTGGGGGCCATTCATAACAAATCGTAAGGGATTAAATGAAATCAGGAATTTGATGCTGGTGTGTAATGGATGTCACACGGTAATAGACCAGGACAAAAAAGGTGTTCGATATTCAGCAGAATTACTGCTCTCATGGAAACGCGACCATGAAAAGCGGATTGAGATCGTTTCCGGCATTGACCCACACAATAAATCGCATGTTGTACTTTACGGAGCAAACATTGGAGCCGAAACGTCCCCAGTCGATTACGACCAATGTGTGAATGCAATGTTTCCAAACAAATATCCTGCTGAGGAACGAGCTAGTCTTCTTTCGATGCATTCGGTACTGAGAGACCATACGCAAGAATATTGGCAAGCCGAGCAAGCTCATCTGCGTTCAATATACAGACAGAAGGTCGTACCTCTGATTCAATCAGATAGTTGTAAACATTTCTCAGTGTTTGCGTTAGCCCCACAACCGCTACTTATCCTTCTTGGATCTTTGTTTACAGAGAAAACTCAAGTTGACGTATACCAATTACAACGTGAGCCTGAACCTGGTTGGAAATGGCAAGACCCTCCCGATGATGTTGACTTCAAAGTTCAGCCTCCCAGTAATTTTCAACATGCCCCAGTTCTACTTCTCTCACTAAGCGATCATGTCTCGCACAACAGGATAACGTCTGTCCTTGGCGACAAAGTAAGCATCTGGGAGCTTACAGTCACGTCCCCGCACAATGATTTTCTCAAATCGAAGGCACAGCTTTCGGCATTCAGAAAAGCTATCAGGCGACTGATGGTGGATATAAAACAAAAACATGGAAGCACAACCCCTTTAAGCATTTTTCCAGTCATGCCCGTGTCCTGCTGTATTGAATTAGGTCGTGTTCGCATGCCACAAGGTGACATGCCTTGGGTCATTTACAATCAAAGCAAGGTAAAAGACTGCTTTATCGAAACTATCAAGATAGAAGGAAACGAACATGCAGAATGGTAACGCGAACGATATTCTAGAAAAAATACTTGAAGAAATTGACCTGCCCGATAGTGCGTATGAGAAGGCGAAAGATAGGTACCAAAGCTTAGGGCAATGGCTTCAAAGGCCTGAATCTAGCTGTGCGGATCATGATCCACATGTTTCTCCCAGCGGGTCTTTTAGGCTTGGGTTGGCTAACAGGCCGGTGGATAACAATGATGCCTATGATCTTGATATGGCGTGTAATCTTAATAACGGTATCACCAAGGCCAGTCATACCCAGAAAGAATTGAAGTCTTTGGTGGGTAATGAGCTTGAGCTTTACCGAAATGCGAAAGGTATAAGTAAGAAATTAGATGAAAAGCGGCGCTGCTGGACACTGGAATATGGCGATAAGCTGAATTTTCACATGGATATATTGCCATGCATTCCTGAATCTGCAACGCGCCAAGTGCATTTGCGCGAGGCAATGCGGTTTGTTTCAAAGCTTGATGTTAACTTAGCCGGTGATGTAGCGGCGCTAGCCGTATCAATAACCGACAACACAGATGCGAATTACACGGTACTGACGGATGAGTGGCGGATTAGCAATCCAGAAGGATTTGCAAAGTGGTTTGAATCCCGAATGAAAATTGCTCGTGAATTCATCGAGAGTCGGCAGCTAATTGTTGAGGCAAGTATCGAAACACTTCCGTTCTACAGATGGAAAACTCCGCTTCAACAGGCGATACAAATTTTGAAGCAGCATCGGGACATTATGTTTAGGAAAAATCCTGAAAGTAAACCGATCTCGGTTATTATCACGACATTGGCATCCCATGCTTATCAGGGCGAGTTAGATGTGGCCTCAGCTCTTCAGAGAATTCTTGATGACATGGATAGCTACATTAACGAAGTAAGGCCGCTAGTCCCCAACCCTGTAAACCCAGCCGAAGATTTTGCGGATAAATGGTATTCGGCAGAGCATGCTAAACACAATTTGCAAGCGAACTTTTTTGCCTGGCTACGTCAAGCTAGAGCCCACTTCAAGAATATCCTCGAAGCTGAAGACCTTGTTCGTATTGTTGAATCTGCAGAGAGCGGCCTGAACGTCAAACTTAATGAAGTGGAGATTGCAGGATTGATCGGCGCTGGGATCGTCGCGGCAACCCAACCTCAAAAGGTCCATGCATCAAGTGCAAAACCTTGGGCGAAATGGAAATAGATGGCGCGATGGGATGACTATGGTCTTGATGAGCTACTTGCGAATTATCCTAAACTCCAACTGAAAGAGGAGTCTCGGGAAAAACTCGTAGTAGAAGGGCAGTTTGACCTTATAAATGCGCAAATGGAGGGTTTTGATGCCATCACAGAATCCATTCATTTGCGTATTGAATTTCCTGGTGGCTATTCGAAAGAAATCCCTAAGGTTATCGATCTAGATGGAAAAATTCCCAAAAATCCAGATCATCACATAAATGTAGGGAAAGATGATGCCAGTTTTTGCTTAGGCTCGGGGATCAAGGTCCTTGACGATATTGCAAAAGACACAAGCTTATGTGGTTTTCTGGAAAATACAGTCAGGAATTATCTATATCGCATCTTTTATAAGATAAAGCATGGAGTTGTTCCAGGGGACGAACTACCTCACTACGAAGAAGGTCTCGTTCAGGATTACGAAAATATCTTTGGAATAAATGGTGAGGAGAACATTTCTCGACTAGTGAAAGCATTAGGCTACAGGAAAAGAGTAGCTAATAAACTGAAATGTCCTTGCGGTTGCACATTTAGATTAGGAAAGTGTGACTTTAGGCTATTGTTGCCAGAGTGGAGAAGTAAAGCACCACGATCATGGTATAGAAATCACTGGGAAGAACATTTTAAACCAGCTCTTAAGTCGAAGAAGAAACATGCCAAAACTAATCTTTCTTGAAGTGCCTTTTGAACAAAAGGACGAGGTCAAAGCACTAGGTGCTAAATGGCATTCCAAGCGTCGAAAGTGGTTTGTGCCGGAAGATGGGGACGAGTCGATATATTCTGAATGGATTCCTCAATATGAAACAGAATTTAATCTCCGTGCTATAGCTCCCTTCTACCTCATTCACTCATTCGAAATTTGTTACAAATGCAAAATGGATTCGGCTGTTGTGACATTCGGTTCATTGGGCTGTGAATATCTGAACGAGAAAGACGATGAATATAGTGAGGAAGGAGAGGGCGATGAAATCAAAGAAGAGCCTGTTTCATTTTCCTACATATCCGTAGTTCCCGAGAGGCTAGCTGCCTATATCGAAGAAAAATTACCAAATTACTTCTTAGATTGGTCAAACACGACCGAGTCCTTTTATTACATGAATCACTGTGAGCAATGTGGCGCACATCTTGGGGATTTCTTTCTCCACAGTGAGCCTGAGCATGCCTTCTTTCCACAAACCCCTCAAGAAGTTCAGCGCATGAAAATCATAGATTTAAAGCCGCAAGGTACGGTGAAACTGTCGGCCTCACCTCATTGGGGATCTATGGAATTTATATTGAAGCATACTTCCGTTGTGGGCTCTGAAAACCCGCGACAAGATCAGAGCTAATTATATAGAGGAGGGGTAAAGCCTTCCTCTTGCTTCAACCGCGTCTTATCGCGTTTTCCAGCATCCCCTTCTAACGGGGACACCCTATACGTTAAACCCGGCTGTGTATCAGGCTAGGGTTCACAGCGAATTCAGCTGTCTAATTTGGCACATGTGTCTATGCCGATCTATGAAGGGACTTTCTGCGGATTTCTAACAGTCCATAGGTAAGATATATTACCCAGGCGTTCACCGCCTGAATTGATTGAGAGAGTCTAAGCATTGCCTTCACTGTTTCCGGTAAATATTAATACCGGAAATAGAGAGATAGATAATATCTGAGCACTACCACCCAAAGACGCTGTGTATGCCCAGCTTGCCTAATCAGACAGCTATGCCGCTATTATGTGCCTTCTAACGCGCTGCTGTGTGAAATCTGAGCATTAATGAGGCTCGTTATACACAACTAGTCACGTAGATACAGAAGCTCTGGACTTCCAAGCTACCACTTCCAGATGCCGAACAATGGAAACAGACGACCAACAAACGTCAATTCCTGGAACAAGAGTGGCCCAATCATTCCCAAACCGATGGGGGAACGAAGTCGAGTTAGCGGTAGGTTCTTACTCGAAATGCTATTCGGCCAGTCAAATTCTCTATTTCCATAGTACTGATCTTTCACAATCAGTTTTTTGGTTGGTGATCCCGGCATCATTTCATTACTTCTATAATGTCATCCTTCGGCAGTTTCGTTAACTCGATCTGAAGGACTTTCAGTTCCTCTTTATAAGCCTTCTTACTAATATTCATATTCACTACTCGCCGTTCTCTCTTCTAGTGCCTACCTACTACTGACTAATATTAGCCCCAGAGAAGCCCAACCGTTTCATCTCACAGCACATGTACCATTAGAAATGGCTTAATCACCATTGGATTTTAGTATCAGCAGGTCACATGGAATATCGTCAAGCATCTTTTCTGCCGTGCTGCCAACAACGATCCGTTCCAATTTACTTCTCGCAAGCGCACCGACAACCAATATATTGGCCCCAGCTTTCTCAAGATAATGCATCATCTCAGTCTTAGTATCTCCATTGGCGATATTTACAAATTCAGGATCGACATTGTGCCTGCTAAGAAGCTCGTACATCTTGCGGTTATGGCTCATCCTCATATCCCTACTCTGTGTCGAATTCTGTCCGGAAGTTTGGTTGCCAAATTCTGGGTAATAATAAGCATGGAATACGCTAAGTGGGTGACCTAGAATCTTCGTGATGTATTCTGCCGCAGAAATCAATTGGTCATCTAAACTTCCTTGTTCTGAGCTGCTATGCATTGGGTCAACTGCTGCCACTACATGGCCGCCCTTGTGCCAGCCATGAGGCTTAGTCAAAAGCAACGGAACCGAGCACGTTCTAATAAGCTGCCAGTCGGTATTAGTAATCAACGTTTGCCTTAGAATGCTGTGCCTATGAGTGCCCTTCAAAACGAGGTTTGGCGTACTTCGACCTATCTTTTCCAATATCGATTGAGGTAGGTTTTCCTCATGACATAGTTCAATATTGACAGGAATTTCAAGACTGGAAAATTCACTTTCTAACTCACTTATCAAGAACTCTTGAAGTTCAGCAGACCCCTTCTTCGGACTCTCATTATTGGCAGTATCAATATCAACTGTATAGTAGCTACTCTCCCTCCCAATCACGCTACAGTTAATGAGAAGCTCAACCTTTGCATTTGCTCTATGTGCAAACAGCTTGGCTTTATCTATCACATGATCATGCAGCACTGTTGGATCAACTATTACAAGTATTGTATCGAGGCTATTCATATACTCTCCTTTTGCCGGCTATTTCGTTTCTACCGCTTAAACTCGCATTGTCATAGGTGCTCATTGAATATGGCTTGCCATTGAGACGCGTCATACAAACTGCCATCATCTAGCTAGATTGCAGCTCCCTAGACCTCGTCGAATTCACCGCCCAAATTCCAGCAATCACTGCGACTGCTCCCAATATTTGAGATAGGGTGAGAACTTCCGAATAGAAGAGAAACCCGATCAACATGCCTAGGATTGGTGTCAAGAATGAATACGCGTTGGCTTGATAAAGCGGCACTCTCGTCAACAACCAGAACCAAAGTACAAACGCCAAAGATGTTCCAAACAGACTAAGCACCAGGAGGCTTGTAACTAGGTCCGGCGTCAATTGAAATTCAGAATAATCCTCCAAATAGAGGCTCATAATAGCTAGCGGGAAAGCACCCAGAAAAAGCTGCCACCCCATCGCATAGAGACTATCCACTTGCGCAGCAATTCGTTTGAGAAAAATGTTACTGACGGCAATTCCGATAGAAGCGAATAGCACGTAACCAATACCGCGAATCAACTCTTCATTATGTATATTCATACTACCCAGACCAATAACCACTATCCCGGAGAAACCCAGAAATAAGCCGATAATAGATTTCTTGCTGAGCTTCTCGTCCAGCACATACCAACCAATCACTGCGGCAATTAGCGGCTGTGTATTAGTAAGCACTGTCGCCAACCCAGGAGACAGTATTCCACCGGCATAGAACATTCCCCAAAATCCAACGGTTGTTGCAGTCAGCGCAATCACTACTATGGCAATCCAATTATTTTTCCCTACTATAGGCGGGCGTCCAAGTAGTTTGGCCAACAGTAACAGAGCAAAGCCGGCTAGAATTGCTCGAATAAATGCAAATAGCAGCGGAGGTGAATACTCAAGACCTATAGAAATAAACGGATAACATAATGCCCAAAGGAACATAACCGTTATTGCAACCAAAGGAACCATCACGATCCCTGCTCTCCACAAATAATAGACCAGCACCTATCAGGGTTTCTCAACCAAGGGTGATGCTGTACACCGTTGAATCGCTCAAGTGACCAGCCGTATGTTTGGACTAATTGCTTCACATAATGGAAAGGCGCGAGATCGTCATCTTCAGAATGAATGCAAGTTACGTTAAAACCTTTAGGTAATCGTTCGCAATCCGGTATCGGATCATACTGATACAATACATTCCACAACGAGGTGGTAGATGACATAATGTTGTGCTTCACAAGATCTTGAACCACCTCTTTCGGGTAGCTTTTTATAAAAAACGGCAGGAAATAGGAAGCAATCCGCCGCGTGAATATGCATGCAACTAACATTGCTGCGTAATTCGTGTATATCCATCCACCCGACCTGCGAGCAAACCACTGCCGAGCTCTTTGCATGTCCCCAAAGTATGGTAGACCAATGAGGATAAGGTTTCTTACTTTCTGCGGGTAACGAGAAACATACGCTAGGGCAAGCATTGCTCCCAGAGAATGACCTACAAGGACTATATCCTCCAACTCATCCAACTCTAAGGCCAAGGCCTGCAAGTGTTTTTCCATTGAGTATTGAAAATAGGGTTTAGGGGAATCACCAAATCCTAGCAAATCAATAGCAAGTACATTTTGATCACACATCGAAAAATCCATCACCGATGTCCAATACCTCGTGCTCCCGCCCAAACCGTGCAGCAATACAAATTTTGGGGTCGATCCTGGAAACGAGACCGAGTTCAGCATTCTAACTTCCTTCATTCTTGTGCCTTTCTACAGGTTCGAGTAACGGTTCATATCGAGCAAAGCAGAATTAGTGGATTTCAGTCTTCGGTAGGCATGAATATCATCCAACGTGCTCCAAATACGGGCATCTGTTCGCCTAATGCCATAGATTTTCACGAATCTATTGAATGATTCTTGGTTTTCGATAGAGCGCAGGTCCGAAACGAATTTTTCGACGTCACTGTCATTTACCGAAAAAAAGAAATTGGGATAGCTACCTATTGGCCTGGGCACAAGAGTCATCGTGTCTTCGAGCGGTACGCGCCTGTCTTCTTCCCCAAATATGAAGGAGACATTAGTATGAGCCTTGTTTCTTAACAAAGTTGACACGTTGACAAGCTGTTGCTGCTTGTCATAAATCAGCAGGTAACTCAGCTCTGGCATCCAGTTGATCCATGCATCTGTCGCAGCAATACTATTATCCAGCGTTTGGAGCTGCCGACTAACATTGGAGCCGGTGTTCTCAACAAATTGATTCGAAGCATCTGCTCTTTCGGCGCGGCACAACGTCGTAAAGAGCTCCTCCTTGAAAGACGCTGTTTGGTATTCAACTTTGGTAGGATTTTCAAACAGTAAGTTCGAATGCGCCCAGAATATTTTTAATTGAGCATTCATACCG
>NVWB01000086.1 GCA_002733575.1 Blastopirellula sp.
GTAGACGTTTTCTTGGCTGTGGGTGCAGGTGTTTCCTTTGCGATTGGTGTAGACTCAGGCCCGCACCCGCAGAAGAGTAGAACGAGCGAAAACACTAAAGCGAGAAACGGTTTCATAATTGGGCCTTTGTTTGGATTGATAATCGAGGTAAGACGTTCGTGTGGTCCAGGTGAATTTCCGGTGATGACATTGATCCAGTATTTTCCATGAGTTCCCTCTGCGGTTGCGAAGTGGAACTAATTATTTTCTTACGTTACATTTGGGAAGAGTTGCCCTGAGTTCAGCCAGTCCGGCATTCGTGATCTGCGTGCCGCCGAGGACCAGTTCATACAGGCTGGTCAGGCCTTTCAGATGATTCATTCCAGCATCTGTAATCTGCGTGTCTCTGAGGCCCAGGACTTTCAGACTAGTCCGGCCTTTCAAATGTACCAGTCCGGCATCCGTGATCAGTGTGCCGCTGAGGTTTAGAAATTTCAGACTAGTCAGTCCTTTCAGATGCACCAATCCCTCGTCCGTGATCTGCGTGGCGCCGATCGCCAGGTCTGTCAGACTGGTCATGCTTTTCAGTTTTTCCAGGTCGGAATCCGTGATCTGCGTGCCGTTGAGAGAGACGCTATACACTTCACCTGAATCATTAAAAAAGACCTTGCCGCCTAACTTTTCAATCTCCGCGATAACATCCGCTAGTTCTGATTTTGACAATGTTTCCTTGGCGATAGGTGCAGACGGTTCCTTCGCGGCTGGAGTAGATGTTTCCTGAACTGTAGGTGTAGGCTCCGTCCCGCACCCGCAGAAGACTAGAACAAGCAAAAACACTAAAGCGAGAAAAGGTTTCATGATTGGGCCTTTGTTGGGATTGATAATAGCGGTAACACGTTCGTGTGGTTCCAGGTGAATTTCCGGCGATGACATTTATTCAGCAGTTCCTATGAGTTCCCTCTGCGGTAGCGAAGTGGGCCTTAATTTTTTATTACAGAACATTTGGGAAGAGCTGCCTTGAGTTCTAAATGTCCGGCATTCGTAATCTGTGTGCCATAGAGGTTCAGGTTTTTCAGATTGGTCAGACCTTTCAGATGTTCCAGTCCGGCATCCGTGATATTCGGGCCGCTGAACGGATCGCCGCTGAAGAGGTTCAGGTTTCTCAGACTGGTCAGCCCTTTCAAATGTTCCAGTCCGGCATCCGTGATTTGCGTGCCTCTGAGCTCCAGGCTTATCAGACTGTTCAGGCCTTTCAGGTGTTTCAGCCCGGCATCCGTGATCTGCGTGTTATGGAGGAGCAGGGATTTCAGACTGGTCAGTTCTTTCAGATGTTCCAGGCCAGCATCCGTAATCTGTGTGCCGTTGAAATCGACAACATACACCTCACCTGATCGGTTGAGCGAGACCTTGCTGCTATTCTCCAAAACCCACTCGACCGCCAACCGCTGCTGTCTTGCCTGATAAAGCTTCACACTCTGCGGTACTAACACAACACAAAGTAGCGTCACGATAATAAATAGGGTACGCATACTAAAACGGATGTTGGGCAGCCACTGTCGATTCTTGGACGAATCCCCTTTGGGTTCACTGAACACGCAACTCGGTTGAGGTGTTGTGCTTTTATTTTGGTTATCAGGCTCGTTCATAATCTTTAATTAACCGGGGTTTCCCTCTGCGGTAGCGAAGTGGGGCCTGTTATTTGAGTACTATACATTTTGGAAGAGCTGCCTGGAGTTCTGACAGTCCGACATCCGTGATCTGCGTGCGTTGGAGGTAAAGGATATTCAGACTGGTGAGGCCTTTCAGATGTTCTAGTCCGGAATCCGTGACCTGCGTGTTATTGAGCATCAGGAATGTCAGACTGGTCATGCCTTTCAGATGTTCCAGTCCAGCATCCGTGATCTGCGTGTCGTGGAGATTGACGTAATTCACCTCACCTGATTCGTTGAACGCGACCATGCCGCCATTCGCCAAAACCCATTCGACTGCCAACAGCCTCTGCCTTGCCTGATAAAGGCTCACACTCAGCGGAACCAGTAGAACACAAAGTAGCGTTACTAAAATAAATAGGGTACGCATACTAAAACGGAATTTGGAAAGCCTCAGTCGAATCTTGGACGAATCCCCATTTGGTTCTCTGACCACGTCACGCGGTTGAGGTGTAGTGCTTTTTTGGTTATCAGGCTCGTTCATTATCTTTTATTACCCGGGATTTCCCATTTGGAATTATCTGGAGCCACTCCAGGCTAGGAATGTTGCCTATTATCCCGAATCCCATGACGATTTTCAATCGCTCCCTCCACCGTTGCTAGGAAATACTTCGCTAGAAGAACTTTATCCGCTGCTAAATCGGCCTGCTCTAATGTCAGTGGGTAAGATAATCTCAGACTAGAAGGCATAGCTTTCCCCGATTACAAAGGCGTATCACTTCCAAAGAAGCTAGGAAGATGCAATAGTTTTTAGAGTAACAAGAGATTTTGTGGTTGCAAGTTCAGTTGTTTATGTATCATTAGGAGAGGGATCTGCTCTGGGTTTTTATGATGAGGGGAATGGTATCATCTTCTGGCACTCTGCCACACCTCCAAATCACGTTCGTAGGGAAGGGATTTTTGTGCCTTGTTTGCACCTCCTCATCCCTTGATCTGATCCAAACTCGGGGCCATTTCTGTCATCAAAACCAAGAACGCCACTGGCGTCATTCTGGCGTAAATCGACGCCTAGACATCATTTTTTCGGAGCATCGGAAAAATAGAAAGTGAAAAAACGCCTATACTTGTCATCATTTCACTATTCATAACGTCGAAAATGACTGCCTCTGAAGCAGTTTGTCAAGGTTCAAATCCTTGTTCCCCAGTTCAAATCAAGAGTCAGCAAGCTGTTACCTCAAAAGGGGTTACAGCTTTTTTATTTTCTTGGGGGAGTGATGCTAATCCCTCGCTGTTCACTCTTGTTCATGTCACACCGAATATGCCATGCTCTCGGTATCTTGGCCAAAGTAATACTTCATTGTGGAAGTAAAATTCGTGCGTTAAACGAATAGATCTGACTATCTCGTAATTGACGTGGAGGATTTGCTTTACAATGGCTTTGCTAGGGCTTAGGATAGCCGTGAATCTTCTGCATACTTAGCGATGCAAATACCCCGCCCTTTTTCTACAGGAACTTTCTCATGCGTCAATTAATTTCATTTTCAATCATGTCAGTTGTACTCGGCATGGTTTTTCATGTGAGTGCCCAGTCGTGTTCAGCAGCCGACGAATATGATTACGATCTCGTCCATTCTTCGGTAAGCTTCAAGGCCCGGCATCTTGATATTAGCTGGATACATGGTCGGTTTAATGATGTCTCTGGCAAGTTCGTACTGGATCGCGAAAACCCTGCGAAGTCGACATTCCTATTGACTATCAAAACTGCCAGCGTTGATACGGCAAACGAAGCACGCGATGCCCATCTTCGTCAGCCTGATTATTTCGATACGAAACAGTACCCTACGATTGAATTCAAAAGCACAAGCACCAAGCCAATCAAGGGCGGGTTTAAGGTGACCGGTGATTTCACCATGCACGGCACGACCAACGAGATTACGATCACCTTAATGGGCGGCAAAGAGCATGTTTTTGGCAAGACAAAACGGGTCGCATTTTCGACAGAAATCTCTCTTAAGCGAAGCGACTATGGTTTCGATAAAAATGCGATTGGACCCATCGGAGACGTGGCCCTGATCATGATCGATTGCGAAGGCGTTCGATAAACTCTGATGCCAGATCAGAACTTGTATCTGAAGGCAATCGAAGCAACCGCAATCATTAGCACCATCTGTGTGTTATTGATTGCGGCCCTGCAACGATTTGGAAGTAAGAAGTATCTTAGCATCGGATATGTCATCGCGATTAGCTGCGGTCTTGCCGTTGGTTACTATATGTTGTCATTGCAGTTAGCTTGGCCCCCACGAAATGCTCTTGAACGTTTTCTGACTCTCGTTCTTCCGGCTGTTCTTGTGATCGAACTGGTTGCCGGATTCCATCGCCTTCCCAATTGGAGCGTGTGGTTGTTTCGAGTCACTTTGGCTTTGATACTCCCGCGAATTCTCTTGCATGATTCGGTGTTCCTAATGGGCAGCGAATATGGTTGGCTCTTGTGGCAAATTTATTTGGTGCAGCTTGTTTGTGGTGTGCTATTGATTGGCTTGTGGGCTCTGCTCTCAAAATTAACAGAGCGTTCACCCGGCGTTTCGATTTCACTGGCGATCCAAATGTCAACCCTCTGCGCTGGCTTAACCGTGATGATGGCACTCTACATCGAAGGTGGCGAAGCTGCGTTGCCACTGGTTGCCGCTCTGCTGGCCACGACTATCGTTGGTAGTCTGCTATTCAAGCGCTCTGATGAATCCGAAGATAACGGCATGCCGGTAATCATCGGTGTCGGAGTGATCGGGTTGTTCAGTATCCTGTTCATCGGGAGATTCTTTGGCGAACTGACCACCGAAAGTGCCTTGGTGATTCTGCTTGCTCCTCTGCTGTGTTGGGTGACAGAGATTCCCCCACTGCGAAATCAGAAACCGTGGTTTGTGGGAACAATTCGTTTGTTCTTTGTGGCAATACCTCTGCTAGTAGTGCTGTTTTTAGCGAAACGAGATTTTGATCAAAACGTGGCACCGTTAATAGTTGATGCTCAGTTCGTACCGAAAATCTATACTGACCTGCCAAGTCGGACATTATTGCTTTCCAGAAGAAATGTACAGAGTAGATGAGAGATGATATAATCGATGACACGATCTCTTGCGAACCCTATGATCCAATATCCTCGTCGTCAGCATATCATAACGAATCCACTGAACCGTCATAAAAGGTAGAACTTATGCCAACTCCTTTGACAAGACGCACGCTACTCAAAGGTGCCGGTGTCGCAATTGGTTTACCGCTGCTTGAAGCGATGACATCCGGTAGTCGAGCAGCGACTCAAGCGACAAAGCCGGTGAAGCGTTTTGTTTGCCTTTCCAACAATTATGGAATCTATCACAAGGCATTTTTTCCGAGTCCTGATCAGGCAGGGGCAAATTATGACATGCCTGAAACACTGAAACCCCTTGAGAAGCATCGGCGAGACTTTACGGTCTTCTCTCATCTCGACCATGGTATATCAGGTGGTCATGCGTGTGTGCCTACGCTGCTCAGTGGAGTAAGGCCCTACTTGGCCTCAAACTTCTCTGAAGGCAATATCAGCGTTGATCAAAAGATTGCTGAATCGGTCGGCGCTCAAACTCGATATCCTTCGCTTACCTTGAAAGTCAATGAAGCAAATCTAGTCAGCTTTACACGGACCGGAGTTCAGGTGCCAGCGATCGACTTGCGACAAATGTTTCGCACTCTATTCCTGGAAGAGTCGGATGCAGCCAAGGTCCAAAGATTAGAGCAATACGAACTGCAAGGAAGTATCTTGGATGTCGTGCTAGAACAAGCGAACTCGCTACAACGTGAGTTGGGTAAAGCTGACCAGCAAAAGTTTGAAGAGTACCTAACATCCGTACGCACCTTGGAAAAGAAAATCAATCAACAAAAACCTTGGCTTGATCGACCTAAGCCAAAGACGGATCGAGGAGAGCCTCTGCAAGGCAAAGGAACAGCAGCAGATTTAAAGGCGATGATTGAGTTGATTGCCTTGGCACTCCAGACCGACTCAACTCGTGCAATCACACTGTCTTCTGGATTTGTGAGTGGAGACTTTGGGCTCTCGGGTGGCTATCACGGATTTTCCCATCATGGAGAACGTGAAAAAGAGATCGCGGCTTTGAAGCTCATCGAAAAGAACAAGATGATACAGATGGCCTACTTGATGAATTTGCTCAAAGCACAAGAAGATCCGATGAACGGGGGGACATTTCTGGATCATACCACGATTTTATTTGGTTGCGGGATGGCCACAGGAACTCATTCGACTCGCAATTTGCCATTGCTATTGGCTGGCGGAGGTTTCAAACATGGAGACCATAAGGTATATCCTGAAATGCAGGGCAACCGGGTTCCCGCCGCGAACCTGCTACTTTCCATTCTTCAGAATCATGGATTGGAAATTGATCAATTTGGAACGAGCACTAGCACGTTAGCTGGGCTTGATTGGAGAGCAGCGTAATGCGGGTTCGTGGAATTCTTGCATTACTGTGGATGACTCTGTTTGCAGTTGCTAACGTGAATGCTGCAAATTCAATCGACCAGATTCGCCCTTTCCTGAACAAACATTGCATTGAATGTCATGGGAAAGTAAAGCAGGAGAATGATCTGCGATTTGATACGCTCGGGGCAGATCTTTCTGACAGGACCACGTTGGAAACCTGGCAAAACATTCTGGATCAAGTCAACTTGGGTGAGATGCCGCCCCAAGAGCATGCTCGACTTAAAACAGCGGAATCCAATCCGTTTGTGAATTCACTTTCAATGATCTTGAAGCAAGCTTATACAGCGAGGCGAAGTAACGATGCCAAGACCGTGATTCGTCGGCTCAACCGCTATGAGTTGCGCAACACGCTACGTGATCTCTTGCACCTTGAAGGGGCCGCATATCAGCCTGGAGCCGTTGCAAATCTCGTGGATAACAATGGAAATGGGCGTGTGGAACGAAAAGGGACTGACCCTGTGCGTGCGTTCCCCAAGGATGAACAAGAGAATGGATTTGTCAATCTTGGAGATCGACTTGTGATGTCGGACTTTCTCTTGAAGCTCACGCTCGAAGCGGCTCAAGAAACTTTAGACTCCGCGACACACACCGAGGTAAAACCGACAGTCGCAACGCGTCGCTTCGCGGGGCACATCGTGACCAAGAAATCGTATGGCCAACAAATTCTAGAGGGTGTCTCACGTGAATTAAATCAAGATTTTGACCTTCTGACGCAGCGTTATCAACGGTTTGGTCGGCTTTCTCCTACGGAACTTCAAAAGGGAGTTGGCACATCGGCCCGTTATCGGATCACCATCGAAGCGTCGGGGCACAATCAAAAACATCCTTGGAGAGAGATGATTACCAATGACCCTAATTCACCCTTCCTGCTAGGGCTTCATATTGCGGATACGACCAATGGTGGGATCTCAGGACCGACTTCGACTCCGCTAGTTCAATGGGAACTTCCAAACGATGGTTCGCGAAAGACGTTCCGTTTTGAAACTTGGATTGATGACACTTGGACTCCCTGGTTAGGCTGGGAGAACGGACCGTATGACCGGCAGTTCAAAGCCGAGCGTTTAGTCGAAAAATATCTGCCCCACTTGTATCAACCACGACCGAATAAAAACGAAGTGGATCAGGCCATTTATGATGCTTGGCCGAGAGAGATGGCAGCGGCTTTGCTTAAATCTGATTATCAAGGACCACATATTCGCATTTATAGTTTGACTCTAGAGCCGTTGATTGACGTTTGGCCTCCAATCAGCCACACCGCGCTCTATGGAACGAAATCCTCGGACCAACTTGGCTCGAATGCAGAGATCGAAAAACTATTATTAGCATTTGCTCAGCGTGCCTATCGCCGCCCAGTGACTCCAGCAGATATCAAACCTTATGCCGCGTTAGTACGCCAGATTATCGATTCATCGAGCCAACCGAAAAGTCGAGCGATTCAAAACCTGACTTATAAGTCGTACCCAGGAAGTTGGACAAAGCTTCCCCAGTTTTCAGCCTTGACACCTGATGAGCAGGGAGTGTTGGCTGGTGGGCTGATCGATTTGCGTGCGGCTCAGCTAGAAGAAAAGTATGGCATGGTGTTTGAAGGGAAACTTGAAATTGAGCAATCTGGCGAGTATCAATTTCATATTGCGTCGGATGACGGGTCACGTTTGCTGATTGATGAAAATGTTGTAGTTGAGCATGATGGACTACATGGAGCCTCAAAGAAAACAGGCAAAACTCAACTTCTGAAAGGAAAGCATGCGATTCGGGTAGAGTATTTCGCGTATGGTAAACCCAATAGTTTAAATGTTCGCTGGAGTGGACCTGGCTTCTTCAACGAACCTCTCTCTGTTGAACCGAAGTCACCCCCGAAAATCAGTGCCGTGAATGACCAAACCGCACATGTGATCAAAGCTTTACAAGCAGGTTACACGGCCATTCTCTGTTCGCCCAGGTTTCTCTATCTCCATGAAGTAGGAGACCGGCTGGATGATTTCGAGTTGGCATCGCGTTTGAGTTATTTTCTGTGGGCATCAATGCCAGACGAACAACTAATGCAATTGGCCCAAAATGGTAAACTGACAGATGCCGGAGTCCTGCATTCAGAAGTAGAACGGATGCTGCAAGATAAAAAGGCAGAAGCGTTTACCCGAAATTTCCCCATTACATGGTTGCGGCTTGATAAACTCGGAAAAATGCCGCCGGAAAAGGGAGGCCCCTTTCGGTTTTACCATGATCGTAAGATGGAGCCACTGTTGGTTGCGCAAACCGCCGCTTACTTTGCCGAGATCGTTCAATCGAATGGTAAGATCCAAGAGTTCATTGATTCAGATGCTACTTTTATGAACGAAGAACTCGCGGTCTGGTTCTATGGTCGATCCGATGTCTATGGAAGCCAGCTTCGCAAGGTTGCTTTGAATGATCCACGGCGTGGTGGGATATTCACGCAACCGAGCGTGATGACCGCCACTGCCAACGGCGTCGACACCTCGCCTGTGGTTCGCGGTGTGTATGTTTTGGAAAACATTCTTGGCACGCACCCCTCGCCCCCTCCGCCTGATGTGGAACCCCTTGCTCCTGATCTACGGGAAGCGACAACCATTCGCCAACAGCTTGAACTGCATCGCAAGCATCAGTCCTGTAATACTTGCCACCGTAAGATTGATCCCCTTGGTTTTGCGATGGAAAATTTTGATCCCGTTGGTCGCTGGAGAGACCGGTACCCTAAAGCGAAGCAGGCGATTGATGCTTCAAGTACCATGGCAGATGGTCACCAGGTTGAGGATATCGTAGCTTTCAAAAAGATGCTGCTGACCCGAAAAAAAGAGGTGACTCGCTGCCTGACCGAAAAGCTCCTAACCTACGCCATGGGCCGTATCCTTGAGCCGATCGATAGAGGTGAAGTAGATCGGATAGTTGCGGAGTTAGATGCCCAAGGAAACGGCCTGCGAGACTTAATCCAACTGGTAGTTCAAAGCGAACTATTTTTGACCAAGTAATGTAAGTGGCGTTGGGCCGGATTTCAGGCGGGCAAAGCGTCTCGTGTGCAGCTTGAACTGGCTCCTAAAATACCTGATTCTCACCCGTTCAACTCAAATTCCCTTAAGCTGCTTCCTCATCAGGCCATTGGCCCTTCTAGCCCATCATCAGCCTGACTGCGTCAAGCCTCCCCGTACAAAACGGTCTCGCTACATGTCTCGGCGCGACATTTTCTTGTAAACGATGGATACATAGCAAGTTAGCAATTTAGAGTCTCGTTCCGAAATGACCGTAAGCAAAGACAACGGTTTAAAACAATTGAGATTCTGGTTAACACAAAATGAGACTTTTTCGCTAAGCTAGAGCTTTAAGCGGGGTACAAATAAAGTGTTAAACCTTGTTTATAATTGAACTTAAGAAATCGACCTTGAATTTATCACGATGTACCGAATTTCCCATCCCCTCCTAGCAATGATTGCCTTATCTACTGATTCACTCTTAGGCGCCAAATTGAAATCTAAGTCCAACTATTATAGGATGTTAGCCGTGTTTTAATTATTTGTACACGGCGCCGAAAAATACCCGAAAATACTACAAAAACAGGCCGAAACCTCGAATTGGGCTGTAATCGACCCACCAATTCTGTGATCGAGGTAGTGTTTCCCGCATAATCCGCATAATCCGTAAAGTTGGGGCAACTGGAGTAATCGCTACATCCGATAACACTGAATGAGGAAGTCGAACTCCGTCTCATCCCACGGAGCAGACTTCAGATTACTGTGCGAACGAACGCCGAAGCCGGCAATCCGAAGGGAGTCCGAAAATGTACCGATTTGCTCAACGTGGACTGTTCGTGTTTGTGCTAGCGTTAACAGCTAGTGAGCGTCAGGCGGAGGGTCAGACGTCTGATTCGACTCAAGGCACGGCAGAGTCGAGGTTTGATGTGAAGTTGCTAGACTCGCCACCACAGACTCGCCGAGAAACGCAAGAAGAACTTGATACACGTGTCCGGGAATTAGAAAAGCAACTCGCTAATCTTAGTGAGAATGAAATAAAAGCGGAACTCAAATTGCTGAGAAAACCGTCGAGTCGCATCACCGGTCGGATCATGACTGATTGGGTCCACTATGGGCAAGATGCGGCCAACAAGGCAACTGTTGGAAACTTAATGAATGGTGCAGAATTCCGGCGAACTCGGCTCGGAATAAAGGGGAGAGTATACGAAACCACATTTTACGAATGGGAACTAGACTTCTCTGATGGTGAGATTGAGTACAAAGACCTGTACATCGGCATGGACGGCCTGGGCATTTCCGGGGCGGTCGTCCTCGGACATTTCAAGGAACCGTTCAGCTTCGATGAATTGACCAGCAGCAGGTACATCAGTCTTTTAGAAAGGGCCCTACCGAATGTGTTTGCCCCGTCGCGGGCACTCGGCGCGGCGTATTACAATGTCTCCGACGATGAGCGAATGACATTTGCCATTGGCACTTTCAACACGACATTGGTGGAGGAGACCGGAGGTTTTCAAAACGATAACGGTGGTCAAGATGTTACAACTCGATTGACTTGGCTTCCATATTACGACGAACCGTCCGAGGGGCGATATCTTGTGCACCTCGGTGCGAATTATAGTTTCCGGAAAATCGCAGACGACATGGTCCAATATAAACAGAGGCCAGAGGCTCACCTTTCAAGTTTACGATTCGTCGACACCGGCGTGATCCCTGCCAGCCAAGTCCAGTTGTTTAGTGCAGAAATGGCTTGGGTCTCTGGACCTCTCTCGCTCCAATCCGAGTATATCGCGTCGTTCGTCGATAGGAACAACGCATCAGGCGTCGCATTCCACGGTGCCTATGTCTTGGTCAGCTATTTTTTGACCGGTGAAAATCGCGTTTACGATCGCGAAGCCGCCGAATTTGACCGAGTGAAACCATATAACAGTTTCGTGGATTTCACCGATGATGGCGAACTCTGTCGTGGCTACGGTGCTTGGGAAGTTGCGGCCCGATGGTCGTACTTGGATCTCGATGATAAAAACATCGCCGGCGGTACACTTCAAGATTTTACGATCGGCCTGAACTGGCACTTGACTCCTTACACAAGGATCATGTGCAATTACGTTCGTGCCAATCTCGATCGCAATATGTTGAAAAGCCACGCCAATATATTCGCCATTCGCGCACAAATCGACTTCTAATGAGCAAATCGCCTTCAACCGACACTTCCCAAATGGACGGGGGTCGAAGTCATAAACGGTCAGTCAACAGATTATAACAAACTCTGTTCTCGATCGATGAACAGACCGAATCAAAACAGGAAGTGATAGCCAGCGTCGAAGTGACTGTTGTAGGCGGTCCTTCTCTACTCAGTACGCGGGGAGCCGACGGAACTATGCACATTGAGAATGACTTCCGGTCTTCGTTTTAGTCGACGTGCGCGGTCAACTCAGCGATCTGTAAGATCCATCGGAATGCGTAGTTCGCCAACGTATCGACTCCAGCCCCGGGGTCTCCGATTGGGCCAGCATTACTGATGCCTTTTCGCCTTGAAATCGGAGAGGTGTCTGTCGGTCGCAATCGAGCCGAAAAGCGTCCCGTCGGCGTCCACTAATCGCGGTTTCAATTCAGTGAGGCCTCGGTCTTCCTCGCACGCTTTGTCTTGCCTGTTCCGTAAGATGCAAAGATGACCCGCTCCTCGCTTTCATTCGGGACATGCGGGTTTGCACACCAAGTTGCGGGAAATACTTTCGGCATCGGCATTGTGCACATCGCCAACGAACACGTAATGCACGCCAACTCGAAACAACCGTTTCAACTCGGTTTCTCAATACTTTATTTTCGGCAAAAGTGTATTCGAGAGATTTAGTTGCATTCTTGGCACGCCGTCCAAGCTACATTTGGACAAAACAAAAATGCTCTCGCAAATTCACAGCATTTGGTCATTGTATTGGCGTGATCTGCCATTTCCGATATTGTGCTATTGGCGTAGGAGTCGACCACAAACAGATAAGCTACTTGGGAGACGATACCATGAATCGTTCATCGATTGAGAGTTTTGGCAAGGCGTTTCTGACACTCCTTGCAATGGTTCTGTTTATTGCAAAGAGCGAAGCACAGACACTCACCATCGGTTCTATAAGTGACGAACCATCGGCGGAGATTCGAACGTTTCTTCCGTTTGCCGGGTACCTTGAATCTGAATTGAGTAATGACGGAATCAAGAAAGTCAAAATACGGATCGCCCGATCACTCTCGGAGATGGCCGAATTCATGAAAGAAGGAAAGGTGGATCTGTACATTGACAGCCCCTTTTCTGCATTGGTCGTCAGCAAGCTCTCGGGAAGTCGAATCACCCTACGGCGATGGAAGGAAGGACTCGACAAGTATCATTCTGTCGTTTTCGTGAAAAAGCAAAGCGACATTCATACGATCGAAGATCTGAAAGGCAAGATGATTGCCTTCGAGGAACCGTTCTCGTCATCGAGTTATCTACTTCCCTTAATGTCCATGCAAGATATGGGGCACAGTCTGGTGGAGAAGCGTAATGCCACGATGAGAGTCCGTCACCGCGAGATTGGATACGTTTTCAGCAACGCTGATCTGAACACGATGGTATGGGTACAGCATGGGAAAGCCGCCGCTGGTGTGATGAGCACAGCGGCCCTGATCAAGCATGCCAAAGATAAACGGAATCAGCTTCGAGTGATTCACGAGACGTTCGATATTCCGCGACATGTTGTCGTGTTTCGCGGCAAAATATCACAAAAACTGGACCAGCGTCTCCAACATGTTCTGTCGAAGATGCACCAGTCGGAGGCTGGGCGCAACGTGCTTGCTCAGTTCGATCGAACTACGAAGTTTGATTCGATTCCTCAGGATTTCATTGACCGGTTACCGCTGCTGACCAAGTTTATTGAGTATGAGTTTGATTTGGAACCGGTCTCGGCCGGGATTGGAAGTGGGCCCTAGGGCGACAAGGGAAGACCGGATGCTTGTGCGGAGGTAAAAATGAAGATTAGTCTACGAGTAACACTTTTGCTGTATACGCTGCTCATCGTGGTAGCTGTGGGCGGTGGGATTTCGTATTGCGGCAATCGTATATCATACGAGCGATCGTTGCAAATGACAGAATTGAAGCACAGAAGCACGACGGAGCTTGTTGCAAGTGGTCTGGTTGACGATATCTACTTCCTAAAGATTCAATCCTTACAAAAGCGATTAAGTGAGACGATGGCGGTGAACCCGGACTTGCTCTCCGCGGTCATCACCAATCACGACGGCATTGTGTTAGCCAATACTTGCGAAGAAAACGACCTTCGGGATGAGCCGCTCTCTGGCCTGTTCGCCGAACGAGTAATGCACACGGACGAGATGATTGTATCCAAAAAACAGGAAACGATGACAATCGGTATAGCGATCGTCGATCCGGCTGGAGATCGGCTTGGCAATTTCATCGCTGAATACTCACTGAATGAAGACAACATGTCGCGTCGAGCAATGATGCACTCCAATGTCTTATTGACAGCCATGTTCCTACTAGGTGGGACCCTCGCGGCTATTCTGTTTTCTTGGAAAGTCAGCAAACCAGTTTTAGATTTAGTCGAGGCAGCCAAGAATATAGCATCGAATAAATTTGACACTCGCGTGCAAATAAACAGCAACAAGGAGTTGGAGCTACTTGGTAGAACGATCAATGAAATGGCAGCCAGTCTTGAGCAAACCACCGTTTCCAAGGAGTACGTCGACAGCATCCTTGACTCGATGTGCGACGGACTATTGGTTGTCTCGGACGATGGCATGATTGAGGCGGTCAATCCGGCCATCTGTCAGCTCGCTAAGTCGACGGCAGCGGACCTGATCGGCCAACCAGTTTGGGGAATCATTGTCGATGAACATGGTCTACCGTTCAGCCGATCCAAAACAGTGCGGGACACTTTTGAGAGGATCGGCAGCCCGGAAGGCATGCTCGTGCCAGCCAGTGACGATCCCATGCCGGTGATGTTATCCTGGGCTGCCAAAGAAGCAGGTTCCGGCGTCAGCGTTCTCACTGTCAAGGACATAACTGAACAAAAGATGGTGGCAAAAAAGCTCGTTCAACTCAATGAGCGGTACGAGAAATCAGCACTTCAAGCAACGGCAGCCAGTGTCGTCAAAAGTGAATTCCTGGCCAACATGAGCCACGAAATACGCACCCCGATGACCGCGATCCTTGGCTTTACGGACATTCTCCTTGGCAACGTGGTCAATCCAGAGAACCTAGAAGCTGCACACACGATCAAACGAAATGGCGAGTATCTCATCAATCTCATCAATGACATTCTCGATCTGTCAAAGATTGAATCCGGGAAGATTGAACTGGAACTGAGCGACTATTCTCCACATCGACTGATTGGCGACACACTTTCGCTTATGCGGGTTCGGGCAACGGCAAAGGGTTTGCCGTTGGAAGCCCATTTCGATGGGCCAATCCCTGAAACAATAAACACTGATCCAACTCGGCTACGTCAGATTCTCATCAATATTGTGGGAAATGCAATTAAGTTCACGGAAACCGGTTCGGTCCAGATTCTCACTAGACTGTTAAATAAAGAGGGTGAGGAACCAAGACTTCAATTTGACGTTATCGACTCGGGAATTGGGATTGCTTCAGACAAGATTGATAAGATATTCCAGCCATTCGCTCAAGCCGATGGAACGACAACTCGGAAATTCGGGGGAACGGGTCTTGGACTCTCAATCAGTAAACGTCTGGTTCAACTTCTTGGCGGCGAGTTTTCTGTTTCGAGTACCGTTGGCAAAGGAAGCACGTTTTCTGTCACCGTTTCCACTGGCCCGCTGGACGATGTACAACTGATTCATGATGCTGTTGATTTGGGTGCTGAGAAGATCGTTGATGAAATTTCTAATGACACAAAAGTTCCACTTTCCAATTGTCGCATCCTGCTTGCCGAAGATGGTCCCGATAATCAACGATTGATCAGTTTCATCTTGAAGAAAGCAGGAGCCGAGGTCACGCTCGCCGAAAATGGACAGCTTGGATTGGATTTGGCGACGGTTGCAAAGTCAGAGGGGCGCCCATTTGATGTGATCCTGATGGATATGCAGATGCCGATTTTGGATGGTTATTCAGCCACACGTCAACTGCGAGAAGATGATTATACGCTGCCCATTATCGCCCTGACTGCCCATGCGATGTCATCTGATCGGCAGAAATGTCTCGATGCTGGATGCGATGACTACGCTACCAAGCCGGTTGATCGGAAAAAGCTCGTCGAGTTAGTGGCGAGTTATGCGAAACGAGCGAATGAAGTGGCGTTAAGTGAGGAGTAGTACACCCTCGAAAAGACGATTACATCGACGGCACGCTGTGCAACCTGACACCAACAAGCAAAATCAATTGCCAAGTCCGTGTACTAGCCCAGCGACTTTCGGTGGTTATTTTAAGCGATTCTCAAGCCACACATCTATGTGGAATCTATCCATCAAGAAGAACTTAAAACAATCGAGGCTGTTGGTCCATTATAATGTCTCTATTTTGAACTACTATGCACTACGAACTCACTGATGAAACAATACCACTGCCGAAGAACTGGTCCAAATCTGTTCGACATTCCCTGCTCAATGTCTTCGGTCTGGTTCGAATGAGCATGTTGGCTGGACGCGAATATTTATTAAGGAAAGGCGTCACTTCCACTGCCCATATCCAGCGATTAGAAACAGAAGTGACCTTACTACGCGAAGAACTAAGAATCCTCGGTGCCCAGATGAAACGAGTTCCTTCTCAACGACGTCCCCAGTATCCACCCGTTGAACGAATGGCCATTTTAGAATTACGGGCCATGCGAGGTTGGAATCAAGCTGAAACTGCTCGGCACTTTTTTATCTCGGATGATACGATCAGATCTTGGCTACGTCGTGCGGATGACGACTCTCTGCTGCAAACGAATTCCCCCGTCAATCGATTTCCAGAGTTCGTCCGATACACCGTTCAGCAGATCAAGTTATTCTGCCCAGGTATTGGTAAACTAAAGATTGCGGGAACTCTTGCTCGTGCCGGGATTCATCTTGGTAAGACAACCGTTGAGAGAATCTTGCTGGAGAAACCTGTAAAAGAGCCTGAACTGAAATTGAAAGAGTATTCTACTTGTGAAATCGTTTCCAAGTATGCCAACCACACTTGGCACGCTGATTTAACCGCAGTGCCCATCAGTGGTGGATTCTGGACTAATTGGATACCCAACGCGCTCTCGCCACGTTGGCCTGTTTGTTGGTTGTAACTCAATGTGGTCGATCACTAGTCTAGACGTTCTATGGGATTTGCAACGTTTAAATCCACCCCGACTTCCAAGGAAGTGACAACAGCTCTGGATCAGATCATTGAGCAAAGTGAGGATAAGCCTAAGCACATTATCGTAGACAAAGGAGGTCAGTGTATTAGCCCAGCGACTTTCGGTGGTTATTATAGGCGATTCTCAATCCACACATTTATGTGAATTGTATCCGTCAAGGTGAACTTAAAACAATCGAGCCTGTCGCTTAATTATAAC
>NVWB01000087.1 GCA_002733575.1 Blastopirellula sp.
GTGATCAGCCAGGAACTGCATGAACAGCCCCAGTTTTTCGGCACCACCTTTTTTCCCCGCTCCATGAGCCAAACCATGCCAGTTGCCCCCTAACCCGATAGCTGCCGGAAAAGCATTGGCAATGGTCGTTGCCCCTGCAACTTGGCCAATCATATAAGTCGCAACGCGGGTCGTGTCAGTCTGAAACGCCAGAAACATTAAATCATACATGGCCTTGATGTACTCTTCAGGTCCATCGGTGGTTGCCTGTTGATTGACCGCATCGTCCCCAACATCAGGCTTGGGAATATCTAACCATCGCTGCGAACGTTCCACCCGTTTTTCAATAGAACGCACCGATGACAGGTACTCGTCAAACTTCTTTTGATCTTGCTTGCCCAATCTTCGCTGCAAAGAACGGGAGTGTTCTAATACCAAGTCAAGCATGCTACCCGAATTTCGCAACTGTTGCTGCTGAGCTTTAATGCTGCCATCTCCTTCACCGAACAGCCGAGAAAATATCTGCGCCGGTTTTGCGAGCGCCGGAATTGGTCGCCCTTTTTCAGAGAAAGATAATGTGGTACTGCGCGTCGGTTCACCGACACCCCCATCGCTGGAGAGAGTCATCGATGGGTATCGAGTCTCTGATCCATAATGCTTGGCAACCACTTGATCGAGTGAGACTGTATTCTTAAACGTTCCACCCATCAGTGAAGCACCGGTTAAAAACGTATCGCCGGTATCATGGCCGCCCATCTTCCATCCGTTTGGATGTGATAGGCCTGCGAGAACTGTGATATCTTCTTTCACTGGCTCCATTGATCTTAAAGTATTGGTGAGTTCAAAATCCTTTCCTTCACCACGTGGAAACCAATTCCAGTCTCGGTCTTCGCTAGTTTCGCTCGGCAAGCTTACCCCAAACGGAAAATAAACGCCACACATTCTCCGCGGAAGCTCTTTGGTTTCTTTCGCCTGATCGGCAAACACCGAAGCATCAAGCATCGGCAAAGCCAGCGAAACCCCGGCACCGCGAAGAAACATACGACGATCAATCTGCCATGATTTTCGAGACATTTACATTAACTCCGTAGTCTATTGATAGGGCGGATAATACTATCCAGTTTTATATATCGTAATCTATTTACTTGGTAACAAAAGGTTCGCTTTGAACGATATCGACAATCAAGTCACTCAATCGATAACCATTCTTTTGAAATTGCTTGGTTAACGAATCAACCGTTGCTTGATCGGTAAACTCGACCGATCGACCTAAGCCATACGCCATCAGTTTTCTAACAACCGCTTCCGAGAAACGATCTTTTTCGTTCTCAAGCAAATACTCTTTAAGGCTTTCTAGCCCACTAATTTTATCACCTGACGGCAAAACGGAATCCGTCTCAACAGGTATTTTCAACTCTGTCTTACGATCAATCACACGCAGAACTTCAGTGCGCCAAAGCCCCACCGCATCGTAGTTTTCAAACGGAATCCCCCAAGGATCAATCCCACGGTGACAACTATTACAGGCCGATTTCTCTCGATGAATTTCCAACTGCTGCTTTACCGGTAACTTCGCAAGATCAACTTCGTTTTGATCCAAGCTAGGTACATCTGGCGGAGGCGGAGGAGGCCGATCATCTAGCACACGTTCCAATAGCCAGACCCCACGTTTAATTGGGTGCGAGTCTTCGCCGGTTGAATTAATCAACAGCGTGCTCCCTTGTGTCAACAATCCACCACGATGATCGCCCGCTTCGAGTTTCACCAGCTCAAACTCGCTTGTTTTCGGACCGCTCATTCCATAATGCTTGGCCAAACGATGATTCAACAGCGTAAAGTCGGAATCCAGCAAATTCAAGCAACTCAAATCATGCTCAAGCAAATAAGCAAAGAAATGCTGAGTCTCTAAACGCATATCGTTTTTCAGGCGATTATCAAAATCTGGATAATACTCTGGGTTGATTGCGATCCGCTCTAGCCCCGAAAGATTTAACCACTGCGAGGTAAAGTTCTGCACAAAGTTCCAAGACTTGGAATCCTCGATCATTCGTTGAACCTGTTGCTCCAGAACTTTTGGGTTGGTGAGTTCACCACGACCGGCTAACTCAAACAACTCTTCATCTGGCATAGTACTCCATAAGAAATAAGACAACCGAGAAGCCAGTTCAGGCCCCGTCAACGGTTGTTTTTTCTTACTCGATTCTTTCGGTTCCACAAGATACAAAAAGTCGGGCGAAATCAATACCATTGCCAACGTCTCACGAATTGCATGCTCGAAGGTAGGCGAGCTTGAGCGAACCTGTTTGAAGAACCGCATTAGTTGATCAACTTCCGCCGCAGTAACAGGCCGCCGATAGGCTTTCTGCATAAACCGCTGAAGAATCTCTTCGGTATAGACCAGTTCATCAGCCGAGTTCGACGAGTCATACAATATATTCCTGTGTGCGGCAGGTGGCCAACTCTCAAAGAAAGGCCCTTCAAACTCTACCGACTCAATCACAATCACCGGCTCGGTCAGCGGTTCTACTAGTTCCCGCTTCAACTCTTGCTTGGACTTATTTTTCTTATCCTTTTTAACTGGTTTTTGTTGGACCGCCGTGCCAGGTTCTTTGTAAATATTTCTGACATTGATTTTGATCCCAGGAAATTTTGGGTTCTTGCCAGGCAGCGGAAAGTCTTCAATACGTCCAAAGAATTCGTAAACCTGTGGGTCATCACTTCCAGCAGTCACGTCATGAATCTGGTTCAAGCTTTCTTCAGGCGAAAACACATCGGAGAGCAAACCAATACCCACCTGCATGCGAGGAAATCCTTCCCCTTCTGGAACTTCGGCATGTGCTTTAATACGAATGCGGACTTCCCCTTCGCGTGGAAATTCATCCAACTGCATCAGAAACTTGGCACTGGAATCAATCCGGTTCGATGTCGGCCCCGTCTTCTTCGATGCTTTTTCGGTCTCTTTGAAAATCAGATGAAAGACCTGAGGCTTATCACCAGACACAATTACTTTGCTCAACGCCATCCGCGCCGTTTGTAGATAGTATTCAAACTGCAATGGAGACATCCCCAGCGTGGTGCCGTTGTTCTCGAATCCATCGACTGATTTAGAATCTGGTGGCAACTCAGCCGCGTAATCAAGATCCAAGCCGAGCAGATCTCGCATCGTGTTGTTGTATTCGTATCGCGTCAATCGGCGAAGCACCACATTGCCGCCAGTACTGCGACGAATTTCTACCGCGCGCCGCATCTCTTTGCTTAGCCAATCGACGACTGTCTTGCGATCAATCTCCGACAACTCTGGCTCATCTTCTGGCGGCATCTCACCTAAGTTCAAATTATTCAACACATCATGCCAAGTTTCACCAGCGGGGCCTGTAACCATATTGATGCTTAGATTATCAAGTCGCAAATCGGCCTCTTGCGTTTCTTCATTATGGCAACGAAAGCAATGCGCTTTTAACAGCGGCTGCACTTTGGATCGAAAGACCTTGGCCGCTTTCTCATTCGCAATATCGACMTSYGACTTGGCCCCATTCACTGGAGATGWACCAAGAACCGCAATYRCAATAATRAGGAAAAATCCGKACAGSTTCGGCATCTTGAARGGGCTCCACAGAAATAGAANNSKSTGKGGGTAGGGCAAACTTCGGCRGGAATCTSWATTCTAATCGAAAACACGANAWTKGGCCAATCAGCGTTTCCTGCATCACAGCATRAACAGACTCACATKAAGWTWGATGAACCAACRAGACTCATTATTGGTTTAAAATGTGAAAMCGCAGTRTTTYCCCRCGYCATWTMAACACACCTAAACCACTAYCAGATARCAACTTACAGAAYMAGMCRACACGYYGAAYAWCYGSCCMRCTYCCCTGAYTCYCRATTGTGGTAAAATAGGCTCTCTACAACAGCCRCAATCAACGCCCTNCCYTTGCAACTTCMCCCATGCTAYGGATATTCARAAAACATGCCGYTTAAYCAYAAGTTGACCGCCCTSATWATTTTATCTTGCTGCCTTGSATTCTCACTAAYAAATTCCGCGAACGCCGAAGAGAAATCAAAGTTCTACACGCCCATCGAAAAACAAATCGAAGGCTGGACGGTCGCTTTCGATCCGCAATTATTCTCCGAAGAACACAAAGAGCTAGGCGAAAAGGCAATCACCGCATTGGCCAATCATCTGCAACGCATCAAATACATTGTGCCTGAAGACCGCGTCAAGCAACTGCAAAAACTGCGAATTTGGATGGAACTAGACAACGACAAACTCGGTGCCATGCAGTATCATCCTGGCCGTGGTTGGCTGCTGGCCCATGGGCACGATCCGCATCTGGTAAACCATGTCCATATTCCACATGCTAAAGCGTTACTCGACCGCGGCACTTGGGCCAAGCACCCCTATGTAATTTTGCACGAACTGGCCCACTCATATCACGATCAAGTCCTCAGCTTTGAAGACCCAAATATCATCGCCGCCTACGAAGCATCCAAAAAAGCCGGCATCTACGAAAAAGTGATGCTCTACACCGGCCGCACTGTGCGTCACTATGGACTCACCAACAACAAAGAGTACTTCGCCGAATGCACCGAAGCCTACTTCGGGGTTAATGATTTCTATCCGTTTGTGCGGGCCGAACTGAAACAGCATGATCCGCAGATGTATGGAGTGTTGGAGAAGATTTGGGGAAAGATTCGGTGATGCTAGTGAATTCTTGCCACGACATATTACAGGGCATCAAAATCATTTTTCCCTTGTAATGTAAGAACTCACAAGAATATTCAGGCAACACCAAAAACTACAAACTCGGTGCATCACCTAAAAGCACGTTTTTTGGTGATGCACTTTTCTATCGCATAAACACTCTTCTTTCTTTGTGGATTTCTGCACTTCAAGTCGGCTGACGAGCAGCCAGCCGACGATGTTTCTTACTACGAAATGCACGAACGAATTTTTCTTGAACGAGAAGAAATCTAATACACGGCAATAATCAATTTGGCATATACCTTCAGACAATGGGTCTTGAAAATATTTAGGATTGACTTAGCGCAAAAAAAAGTCGCAGTTGATTCAAATCTTTTGAGGGCGTATGATCAGTGCCTGAATCAACAGTCCCTTGAAAAGGAGTGCCAGAAATATATGCCGGAACAAAATTGGTTGACCGAAAATGCTTTTACCGTTGAGGAGTTTCTGACACCGGAAGAATGTCAGAAATATATTCAAATCAGTGAAGACATTGGCTATGAAGAGGCAATGATATCCAGCCCTCAAGGGCAAGTATTGCGAAAAGATATTCGCAATAATCAACGTGTGATGTTTAAAAACGAGGAAATCGCAAATTGGATTTGGGAACGAGCCAGTGAAGTCGTTCCGCAAGAGTTTGAAGAACGGGAAGCAATCGGCGTGAATGAACTATTAAGATTCTATCGCTACGACCCTGGGCAACAATTTAACTGGCATCAAGACTTTTCGTATGAACGAGAAAACGGAGAACAGAGTTTCTATACACTGCTGATATATTTAAATGGTGAGTTCGAAGGTGGAGCAACCTCGTTTGAAGACTCTTACTCAGATGAGTCGTTTGCAGAGTTCAGCGTTGAACCTAAAGCAGGAATGGCATTGTTCTTCGAGCACCCTCTTCACCATAAAGGCGAGCCCGTTATTCGTGGTCGAAAGTACATTTTGCGAACGGACGTAATGTATGCTGCGGAAGAAGATGAATATGATTCTGAAGAAGACTATGAAAAAGAATGGGATTAGCAAGGATATCTTAAAAAATACTGGGGCGTTACAAATTAAACATCCTGTTAACCAGTAATTGACGCACGCATTTCCAGCAGAGACAATACGAGTATTCAACTGCTATGAAAATCGCCTTTCCTATTGAGTACTCACCATGAATTTTCTCTTTGTTAAATTACGCACAGCTTTGACTGTTATGTCTCTTACTTCGTTGTTTCTTGTCTCACCGGTTTATGCACAGCAAGACACCCGGCCCAATATCATTGTCATCATGGCCGATGACTTCGGTTGGATGGATGTGCATTATCAGGGCAATAAAGATTTAGACACGCCACATCTTGATCATCTGGCAACGCAAGGAATGCAGTTCACCGATGCCTATGCAGCGGCGCCCGTTTGTTCACCGACACGGGCTGCGATGATGACCGGGCAATCGCCGGCTCGTTTGGCATTGACTAATCATGCAGCCGGGCATGTTGATGGGTTTTATCCTAAAGGAGCCAAACTGGCGGAAGCCGAATGGGTGCGGCATTTGTCTCTAGATTATGTGACACTGGCCGAGCGTTTGAAACAGGCCGGCTATGCCACCGGTTTTGTCGGCAAGTGGCATCTCTCGCACAAACCAGGCAGTGACGATCAAGGCAAGTACGAACCCCGCCTGCGACCAGAGCACCAAGGCTTTGACGTCAACATCGCCGGAAACAGTTACGGTGGCCCGCCCAGTTATTTTGCCCCGTATCGATTGCCGAACTTGGAAGATGGGCCTGATGGCGAATACTTGCCTGAGCGTCTGGCCGATGAAGCGATCAAGTTCATGAAAGACAACCAAGATGGCCCTTTCTTTTTGTCATGGTGGAACTACTCGGTCCATTATCCTTTTCAAGCACCTGAAGAATTGATCAAAAAATATGAACAGCGATTAAAGGGCACCGGCAAGAATCATGTTTATTATGCAATGATTGAAGGGATGGACAACGCGATAGGGCGTGTTCTAAAAGCAGTCGATGAATTGGGCATTGCTGATAACACGCTATTGATTTTCAACTCCGACAACGGCGCACTCGGCAACAATAACCAGCCACTGCGAAGTGGCAAAGGCCATTTGTACGAAGGTGGAATTCGTGTCCCGTGGATTGTACGCTGGCCCGGCGTGATTCAGTCAGGCACCACCAGTGCAGTTCCAGTGATCAGCATGGACACCTTTCCGACAATTCTAGAAGCGGCGGGTGTGAAGCTAGAAGCTGATTACATTCTTGATGGCGAAAATTTGTTGCCTTTGTTAAAACAAACCGGTAAGTTAAAGCGAGACGCCATTTACTTCCATTATCCAAACTACGCATTCCATAAACAAAACCGCTTAGGCGGTGCCATCCGCAGTGGCAACTACAAACTGATTAAATTTTATGATGACAATTCGATAGAGCTTTATGATCTATCAAAGGACATCGGCGAACAAACGAACCTAGCTAATAAAAAACCAAAACTTGCCAAACGACTTCAACAACAATTAGAACAGTGGTTAGTCGACAACAACGCCAAAATGCCTGTACCAGTAGGGTCCGCTACTGCGGACCGATGATTGGCACATTCGCTCAATAATAATGTTTAACACTCGATTTACTTGATTTGAATTATCACCTGCCGAAATTCTGGTCCGCAATAGCGGACCCTACTAGAGGAATTTATTTATGTCTCATTCATTGAAAACAATTCCGTTCTATGCTTTGACTCTCGCATTAGCGTTATCGGCGAATATGGTGTTTGCTCAAACATCGCCTGAGAGGATTAGAGCAGAAGCGGCTTTGCGAGCCAAATTTAGTATGCCTGCTTGGCAGCGGAAACTGGATCAAGCGTTGCCGCTGTTAGGTCATCGCAATTGGATCGTGATCGCAGACTCGGCCTATCCACATCAAAGTGCGCCAGGCATCGAAACTATTTACACCGGCGGCAAACAAATTGAAGTGCTGGAAGAAGTCTTAAAGCGACTGGGCAAAGTCAAACATGTCAGCCCCGTGGTGATGATCGATGCCGAACTGAAACACGTCCCAGAAGCCAACGCCCCTGGTGTCGAAGCGTATCGAAAACAACTCAACAAAATCCTCAAAGGACAATCGATCACCGAAAAACCCCACGAAGAAATCATCGGCCAACTCGACGCCGACTCCAAACTCTACAAAGTGCTACTGCTAAAAACCGACCTGACGATTCCGTATACCTCGGTTTTCTTGCAATTAGATTGCGGCTACTGGGGCCCAGAGAAAGAGCAGCAGTTGCGCGATGCAATTGAGAGTGCTAAATCTCTTAGTGAAGAGTCGAGAGAGATTGAGAAGGCTTTGGGGGTTGAGTAGATGCTTTGAGAGAGTAACGTGAGATAAGTCTGATCACCGTCTCGCTCGACTTTTTCGATGATGAATGATTCTTCTCAAAGAAACTCCTTGATTCTTAGCTCGACATACTCTCGTCCCGATTGTGAGAGCATTTCAGTTTCCGCCAACTTTGCTTCATTACGATCCCAAAAATTAATGATTGCTTCATTTAGAGTCATTCCCGCAACCCGTGGTTTATGCGCTCCCATGAGCCCAGAGACTTGATTTCTTAATTTATCATTGTTGGAGAAGATTTCTTGTTCGAGTAATTTACGTTTCTCGTGCAGTGATAAAGATAATCCGTGTTCTTCAGGGAGAAGTTGGACAAAAAGAGTTGAGGAACCGAAATAAGGGTTTTCAATAATTGAGGCAACAATGACATTGCCATCCTCCTTTTTGTGACGAAAAGCCCTAGGGGATTCACTACGTGCTGCGGCTAATAAGTAGTTTGCTAAGCTTTCTGGCATCTGTGATGTTTGAGACCACTGCCATTTGACGTGCTCATTATCAAAAAAAACGACATATGCACGAATCAATCCAATTGTACTCGCTAAATTACATACTCGAATAGCAGCGGATAGATCAGAGACATTTGCCTTCTTCGCAAGTTTTTGTAAAGCACCAGCGACAATCGGTAGATCTTTAAGCGTGTCCTTAACAATGTATTCAGGCAGAAGAAGTGCAGAAGCGAGATTATTAACTCGGCGTTCTTCTTTCAAGTTTGAGGAGAGCATTTCCTCGAATGTTTCACCGATAACTCCTGGAATACCAAGAATCAAATGTCCTAATTCATGCGCTAATGTGAATCTTTTACGACTTCCGCTAAGAAGGCTGTTTATGCGAATGATCGAGCGTTCACCAATGCTTAAACAATACCCATCGCAGCCCTTCATTGGTGACTCGCGCACTTTTATACCAAGTCGGTTTACTAACTGCTCTGGTGCGTTCGGAAAGTATTCAATTGCGATCTCCTGAGCTTCTTCTGGAGAAATCATAAATTACTTGACTTCATCGGTTGTATGCCAAGCAGTTCGTTAATATCGTCAAGTAGGGCTCTCTTGGTGGTATCATCCAAGCTCGTCAAATCTTGATTACGGAATTGAATACCGACTTGCTTATGAAGCGATAGAAGACGAATGATATGGCGGTCGAGGTCCGAAGTAGCTTTGACATCATGTAGTGCTACATCATCGCGAATTTGATCACTCGCAAGTTCATTGCCCCCGGTTACTGGCACGAAGTCATCATCTTTCCATGTCATAAGAATTCTCCCTGCTCTTGAAGCCATTTTTCCGCTGCTGTGGCTGGTAGCTCATAACCAATCGTACCATCATCCTTCTCAGATGTCACCTCGAATCCACGATTATCATAGTAATTTCGTGTGCGTTCTGAGGGTAGAGAGTCTAGTAATACACGTCCTTTAAGGCCAAGTTGATAGCTGTGACGCACTGCAGTTAGCAGCAAAATGGACCCAACTCCCCGAAACACAGGGTTTTCTACCAACCAAGGTCGATTTCGAGGGGCAGCAGCAAGCCGATCAACATAAACTGGACCTTGTCCTTCCGAGAGTTGACTCTTCGCGTCGATTCGATAAGTGATTGCTCCTTCAATATATCCACTTGCACTTTGGACTGCTATCGCTTCCCAGTTTAAGTAGTCGCCATAAACACCATTCAACCAATGCCAATTCCAATGTTTATCGGCCTCTTTGCCTTCTAATTTCTCAGTGATCTTTGCATCCCACCAACTATTGTCTATTTTTTCATTTGCAATATCGCTGGTTAGTTGAATTAGCTCTGCGCGGACGTTTGATGCTTGATCAATGTTGAATAAACTAACTTGGATAGGAAGATCAAGCATGGATCGGAATTTTTCATTCTTAGAATGACAACTACAGAGACTGGATTGTTTACCCTCGCAAGGACAGTATAATATCCCTTCCAAAGAATGCCATCCTCAAATTTAGATTTCATTCACCCTACTTCTCTCCAAGCGACTCTCACATCAAACAAAAAGGCTGACTGGCAATGCCCAGTCAGCCTTTTTTTACATAATAGAAACACCAGTTACGTTTCGGCAGCTTTTATTATCGATTGATCACCTGATAGATATTTTGGATTACCGGATGCCGCAACATGGCATCGCCAGGGTAAATCGGGGCTTGGTTGTTTCGACGATATTCATATCCGCCGAAAGGGTCACCATATCCATCATGTGAATTGTTTTGACCATAGTCTTGCTTCACTAGGTCCCGTTGTTTTTTTACCGCTTTTAGTAGATAGACTTCATCTGGGTTGTCCCAACTTAAAGCATACGATTTTTCTAGGACGTTCCATAAACCTTTGAAGTCGCTGATCATTTCGAGCCCGCTTAAACTTCGGTTTCGGTTGAGCGGATCGAGCTCGATCAGTTTCAGGCCGATGTTGTTTAGCTTTTCTGGTGCAATGTGAACTTTTGATCGTAAACTGAGAAGTTTTAGCCAAGCATTGATATAGTTATCATCGAGTTCAACGGCACGTTCAAACAATTTGTAGGCTTCCTCAGGCTTATGTTGATTTGTGCGTAAGTAACCTAATAAATAATGGACCTGGGGTTTGTCAGGTCGCTCTTTGAGCAGGCGAGAAAAGACACGTTCGGCAATGTTTTGAGCCTGTGAACTTGAAAAGATCCCTTCGCATCCGAAGCAATGGCTCTCGACCCGGCCAAAGCTATCAGGCATCAGTTCGTACGCTTTTTGGTAATACTTTTCTGCTTCTTCAAATTTACCTTCTTCATTTAACCGAATAGCCAGACGTGATTGAATGCAATACGCATCGGCAAAATGATTGAGCGAATTTTTGTACATCGTGATGGCCCTGGTTTGCAGACCGACCCTTGCAAAGTCATCGGCATGTTCTGACATACGAATCGCCAATAATATGCCCTCCAGAAAATCGGCCTGTTCGGCGTCATTCTGTTTTAATTTAATCTCACGCAACACCGCATAAACTCGCATGCGGTCGCCTTTGCCTTGCTCTCCGTCAGAAGGGTCAAGCGAGATGGCTTGATTGATAATCGCCTCGGCTTCTTTTAGTTGCCCTTTTTGCGCTAAGGCGTGTCCTTTCCAAATGAGTGGGCGTTCTTCAAACTGATCTCGTTTGTAGAGTTCATCGAGTAAAGGAATGGGGTCAGAGTGAAGTTCCACGTATAAAGCATACATCGGATCATTCGCATACGAAGTGTGTTTCAGATGATACTCCACAATGCGTAAGGCATCCTCTTTTTTGCCCGTTATTGCCAGTGCAGTGGCAATCTGCATGGCAGGGGCTGGCTTCATTTCTTTTACGTCAAGTTGATCCCATTCCTTGATCTGATCAACTAGAGCGAGAACATCTGTATATCGTTCGGTTTCGTAATAAATACCAACCAACTGGTATAAAGTACCATCCACACTGCCAGAGTAATTTTTTGAACTTGGGTTCAAGATTACAGCGAGTTGCTTTAACAGCAAGGCTTCTGCTTGAACATAACGCTTTTGCTTGATTAGCGATTCAATTAGGCGGCTTTCGAGAGATCGAAGATTATAAAAACCTTGAGAGTCAGGGTTCTTGCCTAGTATCGCACGGATTGAGGAGAACAACTGTTCCGCTTCACGCATTAATTCAGGCCGGTTCAACAGGTCGCCAATTTCAAACCAGGTCGTATCGGCCAGGTTATCGGAGATAAATTCTATCTCTTCATTACTGTGTGACTTTTTCTCGACGATGGCTCGCGCTGTTTTCCAGATAGCGTATGCCGCGTCGATTTTGTCGGCTGCCAAGTAGGCATTCATTAGGTGGTTTTTTAGTTCAAAAGCTTGAAGAGTGTCTAGCTTCGGATCGTTTGCCGCTTTTTTTATCTTGGCGACCATCGCTTCGGTTTGGTTCAGCTCAACCGCTAGAGTAATGTAATCTGACCAGAGATTCAGGTCAGGGCGTTCCTCAAGTAGTTCGTCAACGAAACTAAAGACCGACTGCAACAGGCGAGCACGTCGCATGTTTGAAATAATTGAACTAAGTTGTATACCAGACTCGGGCGATTCCAGTATTAAGTCACGCGCCTTTTTGTTTTTGCCTTGATGAATTAATCCAATCAGATAGTAAGAGAGTGCGCGGGATTGTGCGTAACTCATCCCCTGGTCTTGAGTTCGTGAAAATCGATCGAAGCCTGTTTGATCGATAAGTAATCTCAGTTTATCTAGATTTAGCTCGCTGTCATCAGGTTTTACTGCTTCGTCCTGATCATCCTGTTTCGTTTCGACAAATTGTTGAACGTAGGCTTCATACAATTCGCCAGAGTCAATTGAATTCACGAGAATCCAAATAGGCTGAGGCATCTCTTTGACTAATTCTAGAGCAAGTTTTTTGGAGAGTTCGATTGTGGCTTCGCCTCCCTCAAAAGTGAGGTCTAATTTTTTGATCACCAGTAGCCGCCGCAGCAAAGCCTCTGCTTTGGGTTTGCCAGCGATGCCCACAAGATCAGGCACTTCGACGTATTTTTTGTAACTCCGTTCTTCTGCCGCTAACTCAAGCTGTGTAAGTTGCTCCTCAAAGTCTTGGATGAGAGTTTCCTGGTCACCGTTACGTGCATTCAGGTACTGATTGATCTCACTGATATGTTGTGCAATGTTCTGAAGCTCATAAGGATCAAGCTTCTCGAGTTGTGGCAGCATCTTCTCCAAAATAGATTTCGAGGCATCGAAATCGTCTTGCAAAATCTTGAACATTATTTGTACTAGTTGGAGCCGTATCAGTTGCTTACCTTCAGGTGGTTCACGTTGCTCTAATTTTTGGGAAACGTTTTTCCAAGTACGAGGCGGGGGCAATGAAACCGAAGGTACATTGTAACTATCAAACATGAACGCTTGATCTAACAGGCTCAGCCAAGCATCAGCCGCTTCGGCATCTTTCATTTTACCAATCTTCTTTTGGAAATCGGCTTGTTTCTCTTGAAAGACTTCCTGTAAAGATTTGGCTGCTTTCTCTGGTTTTGGTTTTTCTGTAAAAACTTTCAAAACCGCATCGGCTCCTTGCAGATCTTCGGCTGCAAGTCCAGATGAAACTGTGATCCCCAATAGAGAAAAGCTGATCAAACTAATACACAGACGCATTTTGACCTCCACGCTTGGTTTAAGATAAGTAAGTGAGAAAAGTAGGTGCCACAGTGAATCTGAGGCATAGAAAATCGAATATTTTGTAGATTGTCTACTAACAAACCGCCAAATACCCTCATTTAAGAGTAATTTTCAATATAAAAAAGAATGGTACGCTATTTGGGTGGTAGATACAAGCGTTTAAAATAAAATAATGGGTAATATCAAAATGAGTGGATGAAAAATCGCTTACTCCGCTCCCACCATAATTTGGCAACTCCCACTCAACCTGATACAATAAGATCCTCAATTACTCTAAGTCTCTTTACTACTTTGCAAGGAACCATCGATGTCTCAATTGACGCGTCGTGATTTTGTTGCCAGCGGGTTGGCTGCTGGTGCGTTTGTTACTTTAGGCAGCCGTACAAGTTTTGCGTTGGCGGCCAACGAATCGGTCAACATTGCCTTTATCAGTTGCGGTGGACGTGCTGGTGGGTTGATGAGTGCTTTCTCGAAATTAGAAGGCGTCAATGTCGTCGCACTTTGCGATCCTGATGAAGCACGTTTGGGCAGCGCGAAAAAACGGTTCCCCAAAGCCAAAGGTTACACTGACCTGCGTAAACTGTTGGAAGACAAAACCGTCGATGCCGTGGTGATTTCAACTTGTAATCACTGGCATTGTTTGGCCGCCATTTGGGCCATGGAAGCTGGCAAAGATGTTTACGTCGAAAAACCACTTTCGCACAGCCAATGGGAAGGTCGACAAACGGTCGCCGCCGCTCGCAAATATAACCGCGTTTGCCAAGTCGGAACACAACAGCGTAGTGACCCAATGCAGACCGAAATCAAAAAGTTCCTGCATGAAGAAAAAGGGTTGGGCGAAATCCTATCGGCCCGCGTCAATCGTTATGGCGTTCGTGGGCAAATCGGCAAACGAGACAAGCCACTCGAAATTCCAACAGGCGTTGACTACGACTTGTGGCTCGGCCCTGCTCAAGACGAACCACTCTATCGAGACAAACTTCACTACGATTGGCATTGGGACTTCAACACCGGTTCCGGCGAGATGGGCAACTGGGGCGTGCATGTGTTAGATGACCTGCGCAACAATATCTTCCAAGATTCTGTTGCTTTGCCTAAACGTATCATGGGTGGCGGCGGACGTGTGGCTTGGAACGATGCAGGCAACACGCCTAATGTTCATTTTGTGTACTTCGATACCGGGTCGATTCCCGTGGTGATCGGGCTCAGCAATTTGAATGATTCGGCCAAGAAAAAAGGAACCGCCAAACATCCAGGCCCAGGCAGTGGATATATTGCCTATTGCGAAGGCGGACGCTATGAAGGCCAGCGTGGTCGTGGCGAAGCGTTTGATGAAAACGGCAAGAGCATCAAGAAGTTCAAAGGCGACTCCGGCATGGGGCATCACCAACAAAACTTTATTGACGCGGTGCGTGCTGGTGATAACAGCAATCTAAACACCGAAGTTGAAATGGGTCACTATTCCACCGGCTGGTGCAACTTGGCCAACATCGCTTTCCGCAGTGGCAGCGCATTCACCCACAAAGCGGCCGATGTCGTCAAGGGCGACCACGGCATCTGGGGCAGCTTGCTCGGCGAGATGGAAACGCACCTCCAAGGGCACAACATCGACATCGAAAGCATGGACCTGAGCCTGAGCCCTATGCTGACGGTCGATGTAGAAAAAGAACAATTCATCGGCAGCCACGCCGATGATGCCAACATCTTCCTCAAGCGAGAATACCGTAAGGGGTACGAAGTGCCTGATCTCTCGTAGGATCCGCTACTGCGGACCAAGGTCAAAATTCTCCATTAAAGGCGGCCACTCATTGGCCGCCTTTTTTTACATCTTTTGTGGTTAAAATTCCACTGAACTCTGTAAACTGCGTTGGGTTCTAACTAATATAGGGACTGCCCGTACAAAACGGGCCTTTTCATTGCCCCTCATCTGGTTGTAATGTCTTTGTTGGTAAGAGATCAATGTCCCCCACTTTTTGACTGAATGAGCATTTAAATGCCTGTGCGTCCTAGTCGTAAACGTAACTCTTCCCAAAAACGTATTTCCCAGCACTTAAAAAATCGCCGTGCTAGGGTGCGTACCTCTCGGCTCGAACATCTGGAAGATCGACGAATGTTGGCGGTGAACTTTTCGGAGTTCATTGACCCCAATCCGAATCCTGGGAATAAGTTTGGCCACTCAGTGGTTTCCCTTAGTACCGGCAACGTGGTCATCACATCGCCGTATGATGATGCCGGGGGAACCGATGCTGGGGCCGTTTATTTATTCAATGGCCAAACTGGTGCTTTAATTAGCACGCTCACTGGTTCTTCCAACGAGGATCAGGTCGGCTCCAATGGCGTGACGGCGCTGACCAATGGCAATTATGTGGTGCGTAGTAACGATTGGGACAATGACACCGTCAGTGATACAGGCGCGGTGACCTGGGGGAGTGGAACGACCGGCATCAGCGGTGTGGTGAGCGATCAGAATAGCCTCGTCGGTTCAAGGACATCTGACAAAGTGGGCAGCAATGGCGTGACGGCGCTGACCAATGGCAATTATGTGGTACGCAGTAGCGTCTGGAACAATGGCGGCATCGTGAATGCCGGAGCGGTGACCTGGGGTAGTGGCAGCAGCGGTATCAGCGGTGTGGTCAATGCTCAAAATAGCCTCGTCGGCTCGACTGCAGGGGATCAGGTCGGCATCTCGGGCGTGACGGCGCTGACCAATGGCAATTATGTGGTACGCACTAGCCGTTGGGACAACAGCACCGTCATTAATGCAGGTGCAGTGACCTGGGGTAGTGGCAGCAGCGGTATCAGCGGTGTGGTCAATGCTCAAAATAGCCTCGTCGGCTCGACTGCATTTGATCTGGTCGGCAACTCGGGTGTGACGGCGCTGACCAATGGCAATTATGTGGTGGCGAGTAGCGGTTGGGACAACAGCGGAGTCGGTACTGCCGGCGCGGTGACTTGGGGTAGTGGCAGCAGCGGTATCAGCGGTGTGGTCACGGATCACAATAGCCTCGTCGGCTCGACTGCATATGATCAGGTCGGCAACTCGGGCGTGACGGCGCTGACCAATGGCAATTATGTGGTGGCGAGTAGCTATTGGAGTAATAACGGACTCCAATTTGCAGGTGCAGTGACCTGGGGTAACGGCAGCAGCGGTATCAGCGGTGTGGTCAATGCTCAAAATAGCCTCGTCGGCTCGACTTTTCATGATCAGCTCGGCTACGATGGCGTGACGGCGCTGACCAATGGCAATTATGTGGTAGCCAGTAGCTATTGGTCTAATAACGGAGTCATAAATGCCGGCGCGGTGACCTGGGGTAGTGGCAGCAGCGGTATCAGCGGTGTGGTCAATGCTCAAAATAGCCTCGTCGGCTC
>NVWB01000005.1 GCA_002733575.1 Blastopirellula sp.
TCGGCTCCATCAGGATCGCCTCCCCCATAATTTTCATCATCTCTTTTGGCGCGTCGTTTCTTGCGTTTTGACTCTCTGTCGAAGCCGCCCCCTTCATATTCTTCTCCATAACCAGAATCGTCATCGAACTCATCCTCTCCGTAAGCTCCCTCCTCGCCTGCTTCGAAATCGAGTTCCAACTCTTCTTCATAAATGACTTCTTCGCCTTCAAACTCGCCATCCGTAAAGGGTTCATCGCCGAATGGATTATCACTTTTATCATCTCCAAATGGATCGGGGGCTTCGCTGTAGGGAGCGTTTTTCCCTTTCTTGAAAGAATTGTACTTTTCAATCAATTTTGTGTTTAAAATCTTGCCAGGCTTCTCGGTCTCTTTCTTAACTTTTTCAAAGGTACCATCAGGCCTCATTTGGTCTAGCAAGTTGGCAATGGCTGCGTGGGTCTCTTGGGTTTGTAACACAAACAGAGAATTCGTGGCCCTATCTTGCATGATTTGGCCAGGGCCGCCCGCTGCATTCCAACTGTCAGCATGGACCGAAGTAGTGACTAACGCCACCAAAGAATTCCCATCTTGATCCGTCGCGGATAGTAGTCCATTCATCGAATAGGCTCGTAGCGAGATCAGCGTTTCATTCACTTCTTCGGTCGTGACAAATAGCGTTTCTTGATGATCGATTGCGATTAGTTCTCGCTCTTTCAAAATCGTATCAATCACATAGCGTGCCGTGTGTCCTTTGGCCAGTGTGATGTTTATCGTTTCTCCTGTATCAAGTCCAACATCGTCTAATGCTCGGGTATCAATCTGTATTGAAATATCAAGCACTTGTTGCAAGAAATCGATGGCTTCGGCCAGTGGCGTATCAACGAAATCAATCGTGTCGAGTCTTTGCTCTAGAGCGGCTTGTATCCGAGGGTTCCGGGCCGGGGCAATATCAGTCACCGCTGATTTATGTGGTGCAAGTAACTGATTGTAAACCGTTAAGAAACGGACAACAGCACGGCGGTTCTGCTGTGTTTGTTGGAGCACAAAGCCTGCTCCAGTAGGGCAAAGAGTTCCATACCCGCCGACGGTATCCCAGCTGTCAGGGGCAATCAACTTACGAATGTGAGAGGCCAATTGTTCGAGCCGAACATGCGGCTTGGCCAACATCGGTTGCAGCTTAAAGAACTTGGCTTTGACCTTTTCTTCGCTATCCTCATGCGTTGTGATCACAATGGTGCCTTGCTCAACGTAATATGTGAGTTCCAACTCGCTCAGGACCAACCGCAGAGCCGATCTCAAACTAATGCCATTCAGGTTGCGTGTGATTGGTGTATCAACCGCGAGCCCTACTTCTTCCAGTGCTCTCTTGTTCACGCGAACTTCAATATCATGCAGGGCAGATACAAACTCCACCACATCCTCCAGTGGCGTATCAGTAAACACGAACTCTGTTTTCTGAGAAAGCACTGCCTCGGTCTTGGCATCTTCTGGTTGTTGAAAGGCATTAAATTTCAGTAGCACCGGTTGCTTAGATGCTGGCCTTTCATCGCCCGCTAAGTAAGAAACATGGCTGAAAAATACGCACAAACCCAATAGCACCACGAAACGCTTCATCGGTCTTCTCCCTGTCCACGGCCCTGTTTTCTGGTGGCCTAGACGCTTAGGCACACCCTCGCATTCCCGCATCGTCCCGTTTTATTGCAGCGGTTGCAAGGAATTTGTTGGAGAAAATTGGAAGAATTGTAAAAGGGTCAAAAGAAGCCGCCTTGCATGGGTGGGCCGAAAGTATCTGTTTTGAAGTTATGCGATTTTTTGATATAAATCGGTGTTAAGTCCATTTGAGATGACACTTTAACTTTGGGTGGCAGCGATGATGATTCCGGAGTTGGTTCTGCTTCGGGATCAAACGTGTTCGGAACGTCGTCGGTGTGGCCGAAGGCCATCAGAGGTTACAGCGGCCAAGAATTCACGGAATTCTTATACCGTATTCGCCTCGATAAAGCCTGGATTTGCAGGGTAATAATGGAAACCGCTCTAACCTCTAATCGACTAACGTCGACCCCGACGTCGTTTTGAATATGCGTATATGAATGGCATGCGTTCGCCAAAACCGACATCGCGGCCACCCGGAACTTTAAACCGAGCAATTTCAAAAAGTATCTGCTCGCCCAAGTTCTATCTCAGACTGCTTCCACTTAATCCCCTGCCTGTTGCACGCCACTTTTCCCTCCGAACTTGCCACCTTGAGTAACGCCAGTTCAGCAGCCGCTACCTCCCATCACTTGCGGGCCGATAAATCCTTGCTCACTGAGAAACTCATAGATTTTGAGGTGGTTGGTGCGAGTCTGTTTAATCAGCAAACGGTCTCCGATAACCATGATGGTGTTTTCATCCTTTTTCCAACTCTCAGGTTCTACTTCTTTCATGATGAGAACTTGAAGCTGCTGCAAGCTTTGTTGAATATCAGAACCCTTGGGCGATTCCTGGGCATACAGTCCAATTAGCCTGTAAGGATGCATAATGGTCTTTTCGGCATCGACTAACCATGGCTTATCAACCGGTTGGCGATTGCGTTTTTGACGAATTTGGGCCAAGAGATTCTCAACCCTTTGGTGGTTTTCATCGGTTTGGGAGAGAATCAAACAATCTGCAATGGCATGCGGAGAGATCGATCCTGGTCCTCCTAGTTCTTCCCAAGATTCAGGATCAATGCTGGTCGAAATGGCTCCTATCAACCATTCGTATTTCGCCCATCCTCCATAATTAAAATAACGCCGAGCAAGTAGTTTATGCCCAACAGGATCAACTTGGATAAAATCTCGTACAGGGTAAACTCTTGTCGAAAGACGGTACTCAGCCTTATCAGGCGATGTAATAACGACCACATCGTCATGCATCATGAAGGCGAGATCGTACTCGTGAAGGAGATCGTGCAAGATGATCATTGCCGAAGTTGCTTTCCAATGGCCTGAGATTTTATGATTAACACTTAAGCCAATCTCATCCAATGCACGTTCACTGATAAAGATATTCAAATCAATTTCTTGGCTTAAGAAATCCATTACCTCTTGAAGTGATGTCTCTTTGAAATTCACTTCTTTGATCGGCCTAGTAAGCTTTTCTTGAATTGTTGGGTCCGTACCCATGATGTCATTGGATGTTACATCGTACTTGTTATTGGGTAACTGTTTTACTCTTCGTAATGTTCTTAATAACGCAGCGATTTTCTCATGCATTTGCTCTACATGGCTAATCACAATTCCATTCTCTAAATTGTTGATCGCACCAGGCCCGCCCAGTTCCTCCCAGCTTTCAGGGTCGATTGATGTTATAATGCCTTCAATAAGCGAATTAAAATCAAGTTCGTTCTGTTCTCCTGGATCGACTAAATCCAGAACATCGTAATAAACCGTTTTCAGATGCTCCTCCGCCTCCTCTGGAGTGGTAATCAGAATTCGGTTCCAACTGTTCATCCAAGTTAGATCAAGCTCGTTCAATAGAAGAGAGAGTGCTGTTTTCAGCCGCACTTGTTTTAAGTTGATCGAAACTACTGCTGCACCCGAGAGCCCTACGTCATCCAAGGCTCTAGTGTCAATCCGAAAAGGAACGCCTGACTCCTCTTGCAAATAGGCGACCACTTCAGTCAATGGAGTATCTATAAAATCAATCGTGATTCGCTTTTCAAGCCCGACCTTTAATTTCGCCAGTGACGTATCCTGCTTCTGTGTTTCAGGGCTGGGAATCACCGTAATCGGATCTTGTGCCGATGCTGCATGACCTAGAGATAACCCCAGCATAAGGCACAGTAGCAGTAAATTTTTAATCAAGGTTTGCATCGTTCATCTAACTAAGAATAAAGGAGTTGGAATAATTACTGTATCAGTGAATGTTAGTTGTATGCTTTATGGATAAAGGTCAAAAAAAGCCGCCTTGCATGGGTGGATCAGATGGGTCGTCTGCTGGCTCAGGTTCTTCCTCAGACTGCTTCCATTCAGCTCCCGACGCTCCGCCACCTCCAAAACCGTTGTCTTGAAAACGGCCACCAAATCCTCTGTGTGATCGTTGAGTAGAGTTAAGAAAACCGAGGTCTTCGAGGAATCGGTAGATTTTGAGGTGAGTGGCCCTGACTTGGGTCACGATCAATCTATCCCCGATCGTCTCGATGGTATTCGCATCATTTTCCCAACTATCTGGCTCAACTTTGCTGGTGATTAAAGTCATCAACCTCTCCAAGCTTTTTTGTCGTTCACCCTCAGTCGGAGAACTTTGTTGGCCAAACAATCCTGGCAGTGTATAAGCGTGTACAAACGGCTGACCGGCATTGACCAACCATGGTTTATCAATTGGCTGTCCCTTTCGCTTTAGGCGAATTCGAGTCAGAAGCTCCTTGATCTTTTGATGCACTTCATCGGTTTGTGAAATTACCAAACAGTCAGCAAGCTCAAAGGCTGAACAGGAACCTGGTCCACCACCTCTCGCCCAAGAATATGGTTCAATTGTCGCTGAGATTGCACTGATTAATTCATCATAGTCTGAGCTCCAATTGAGTAATTCATAACCTGTTGTATCTTGTGCTGCAAAATCTCGAACCGGGTAAACTTTTGTTATTAGATCAAATTCCGTTTCTACTAGAGTCGCAATCATTACCACATCATCGTGCATCATGTAGGCGAGATCGTGTTCGGTGAGTAGATCGCGCAAGATCGTCTTTGCTGAGGCGTTCTTCCATTGACCTGAGACTTTGAAAGAAGGGCTAAGGCGAATGTCATCCAGGGATCTTTGATCGATAAAGATATTTAAATCAATCGCTTCACTTAAGAAGTTCATTACCTCTGGGAGTGGTGCCCCTTTGAAATTCACTTCTTGAATTGGCTTGGCCAGCTTTTCTTGAATCGAAGGATCGGTGCCCATGATATCAATTGGCGTCACATCGTATTTTTTGTTCGGCAATTTCTTTACGGTTCGTAATGTATCGAACAACGCAGCCACTTTCTCGTGCATGTAATCAGTCTGCTCGAACACAATTCCACCATCCACAATATAAACTGGTGGTGGTCCGCTAAAGTCCCAACTCCCTGGTTCGATTGTGGTGAACATCAATTCAATAATGAAATCATAATCAGGCTCCTGACCATAACTAGGCTCCTGATGCCCTTCTGCCATGACTAAGTCAAGCACATAATGATGCCTGGCTTCTAGATGGCCATCTGCTTCATCCGGTGTTGTAATCTCAATCCGGTTCTCGCTATATACCCAAGTCAGATCAAGCTGCCGAAGCATCAGCCTCAGCAGAATTTTCAGACGCACTTGCTTTAATTTGATGGTTATTGGAGTATCATCCAAGAGCCCTACGTCATCCAAGGCACGGTGATCAATCCGAAAAGGAACACCTGTTTTTTCTTGCAAATAGGCAACCACCTCAGCCAATGGAGTACCTTTAAAATCAACCGTGATTCGCTTTTGAATCCCAGCTTTCAGTTTTGCAAGTGCCTTGTCTTGCTCCTGTGTTTCCGGGGTCGGCACCACCGTTATCGGCTCTTGTGCCGATGTGCTGCTACTTATCGACAGACTCAAAACGAAACATAACAGCAGTAAAACATAATGTGAACGTAGCATGATGATCTCTTGGTTCTATTGAATTGGGTTGCGTTGATCTTCTGTAAGCAAAGCCGGTTCGTTAGAAAAACCCGCCGCCGCTAGTGGTTTCAGCGGGGGTCCATTTTGCTTTGGATTGCTCGCCAAACTTCTTTGGGCCTGCTTGCTCTTGGAAGTAGCTGGGGACTCGGGCCTCCAACAGCCCATGTTGAATCAGGTAGTTTTGAATTTCGATATGAATATGAGGGTCTTGCTTGATCACAAGGCGGTCTGCCACCACTTTCACATAATGGGCTTCTTCCTGCCAGCTTTCGGGGGCAATTTCTTTTTGAATCAGGCCGCTTATCTCTTTCAGTCGCTTGCGTATTTCTTTGGGTTTGGGTGGTTTGCTGTCGGAGTAGATATAGTTGCCGGAGAACAAAATCAGCGAATCGTACGCATGCGTAATCGGCGGAACGGTTTTATGCAGGTCTCTGGTGTCAACAGGTTTTCTCTTGCGGTCTAGCCTGATTTTTGCCAGATAGCGTTCGATCTGCTCATGAATCTCTCTCGACTGTGAAATGACAAGGCAATTGGCCAAATGGAATTCAAATATTGCCCCATTGCCACCCACTTCCTCCCAAGAATAAGACTCAATGTTTGCCTGAATCACTTCCATCAACGCATCGTAGTACGGCAGCCGTGCATGCTGTGTATCGGAGTTCTTTCGATAGCTGTTCACATACTTGGCCCAACTTTCCAGATCTCCAGGCTGAAGTAAGTCACGCACAGGATATACTTTGGTTAGCATCTTCCAATCGGTTTCTTCTGGATTCGTGATAACGACGACATGATCATATAAGGTGAAAGTCAGATCATAATCACTCAGTAAAATATACAAGACCGACTCAATCGAAGAATGATTCCATTTACCAGTAAGTTGGATGTCATCCACAGTCAACCCAATATCGTCAATCGCATTTTCATCGATGTGATAGGTTAGATTGTTTTCGCCAAGTAGCGTTTCCATTGCTTCTCTGAGCGGAGTTTTCTCAAACTGGATATCCTTGACTTTCTCTCTCAGTTTTTTGCGAGTGGCAATCACTTGTGGAGACATTGGCTTGATGTCAATTGAAGTGACATCATATTGATTATTGGGTAGTTGCTTGACTTTTTTAATCACTGCCAACAATTCGGTAATCTGTTCGTGGATGTCCTCGGTCTGCCAAACAACCATTCCTTGTTCAAACTTCGTGATGGTTCCAGGGCCTCCTAATTTCTCCCAAGCCTCTGGCTCTAAGACCGTTGTGATCCCCTCAAACAATGAATCGTAAATAGATTGTGGGTTCGTCTCATTCGTTAATAAATCACTTAGGGGGTAATAGACTGAAGTTTCAATCCCATGACAATCTTCATAGGTAGTGATTAAGAGGTGTTCGGTGTATGGATACCAAGTCAAATCAAGTGACCGCAGGATAAAGTGTAACGCCGTTTCAAAGCGAACATTTTTTAAGTGGATCGTCACCGGCACATCACTTGAAAGCCCTGCATCATCTAAGCCTCTCAGATCAATCCGAATATCGATCTGAGCCTTTTCTCGCAAAGCATCGACCACTTCGTTGAGCGGTGCTTCAAGAAATGAGACCGTGATTCTTTGATCCAATTTCTGTTGAAGGATGATTTTCGCTGTCAGCAACTCATCCTTTGCCAGTTCAGCTTGACTCGGCACCAGCGTGATCGGTTCTTGAGCCAAGCCCCAAGTCGCCCAGGTGAGACACAGCGACACAGCGAACAGAAGCTTTAACGTGTTGGAAAGCGGCATGATTAGGGTTTCATAGGTAGGAGAAACGTAGCGATTACGTTCTACAGTAGGCAGGGTCAAACTTGTACCCTAATCTATGGGGTCGGTTATGGCAAGTAATTTGCACTAATAGTCTCCATCTGACACTCGCTTGTGTCTCTTGATATGATGAAGGGCTGAAAGCGAGAATTGGCGGACAGAGTTGGCGAACCTAGAGATAGAGCAGAGAATACAAGTGAACGACATCTCAAATAGCAGCGTGAAGCGAATCGCAGTCATCGGGGGCGGAATCAGCGGGCTGGCGGCCGCACATCGTGTGCATGAGCTGGCACCTGACTGCCAGATCCAACTGTACGAAGCTTCCGCTCGACTAGGCGGCGTGCTGCATACTTCGCAGCAAGGCAACTTTCTCGTAGAGCATAGCGCCGATAACTTCATCACCAACGTGCCGTGGGGAGTCGACCTGTGTAAGCGCGTTGGGCTAGAGCACGAACTGCTGCAAACCAACGAGAAACTTCGCAAGGCGTTTGTTGTTTGTCGTGGCAAGCTAGAAGAAGTGCCGGAAGGTTTCCTGTTGATGGCCCCGAGTAAAATAGGGCCGATCTTGAAGACGCGAATACTCTCGTGGCGAGGCAAAGCCCGACTGGCCTGGGAATACTTTGTACCGCAGCGGAAGTCGACCGAAGACGAGAGCCTGCAATCGTTTGTCGTCCGCCGCTTAGGCAAAGAAGCGTACGAGCGTTTAGTGCAACCACTGATCGGCGGAATCTACACGGCCGACCCTGAGAAACTGAGCATTGCCGCTACCCTGCGGCAGTTTGTTGAAATGGAACGCGAACATGGTGGTTTGATTCGTGGCATGCGAAAAAAAGAGCAGGATAAGAATCAATCAGGCGCCCGGTATTCGATGTTCGTGGCTCCCAAAGGAGGCATGGGCGCATTGGTCGAAGAGATCGCGAACCGCTTGCCGAACGATTGTGTGCAACTGAATACCGGCGTTGAGAGTGTGACTCAACTTGAGTCTGGCCCGTGGGAAGTGAAATTATCGACTGGATCTACTGAACAATTCGACGCAGTGATTGTGGCCACACCTGCCCCGGTGGCTACGAAGATTATCCAGTCATGGAACGAAGAACTGAGTGATCGCTTGGCCAAAATTCCGTATGCTGGTTGTTCGATTGCTGTGCTCGGGGTCAAGAAAAGCCAGATTGCCAGCCCCGTTGCTGGGTTCGGTTTTGTTGTGCCAGAAGTAGAGAACCGCCAGATATTAGCCGCAAGTTTTTCAAGCCATAAATTTCCAGGGCGTTCACTAGATGATGAAGTATTGATCCGCGTGTTTGTCGGCGGGGCCTGTCATCCTGAACTGGGGGACTTGTCTGATGAAGAGATCATCAGCATCGCTCAAGCAGAATTGGGCAGCTTGATTGGATTAACCGGAGAACCAATCTTCAGCAAAGTCACACGCTGGACTCAGCACATGCCTCAGTATCATGTAGGGCACTTAGATAATGTCCAAGCCATCGAAGATCTGGCCGCCGAACATCCAGGATTTGAACTGGCCGGCAACGCCTATCGCGGGGTTGGCGTGCCGCAGTGTATCCTCAGCGGAGAGCAAGCAGCCGAGCGGGCCACACAAGCTTTGGAACAAAAATAAAGACGAGAGCTTAAACAGTTCATCATCAAGACTGAAGCTAGAGCATTTCTGTTCTGTTGTTTGATCTCGAATTAATTCTTGTAGCCGGATTCGTGAGAATTCAGTTTTTTTTCGGCATTGTTTTTCGGCATTGAGGGTTCTCTGAAGTCTAACGACTTCAGCTACATTTGCTGTCGTGAAATCTTCTCACACTTCACACTGGCACCTGGAAATGGCTTCTTAGTTGACTGAGAAATATCCAGTATCACTCGTCGCTTGTACCGGTCTCACCAAGCAAAGCCTTGGCTTCCTTGTACGCCAGCCACATTATCAGGTCACGCTTATCGGCATCGTCGGCAAGGGGGTTCTTTTCATCCGTAGGGAGTGGTTTCATTGTGGCTTCGGCTTGGTTGAACAGCGTGCGGGCTTCGTCTGGTTTGCCTTGTTGGAAGAGACTCATTGCACGATAGAAGTTGGCGGTGCCCTTAATAGTCCCGTTATCCAGAATTTCGGCAGCGGTACTGAGGCCATTGTTGGCCATGGCGTAGTGCCCACTGCGGTATTCGGCCATGCCAAGGCACACTTGAAAGTAGGGCAGTAGATCCTTGTGTTCGGGTCCAATTTCAACAGCACGCTGGGCAAGGGCGAGAACAGTTGCTCTCATCTCGTCATTCGAGATGGGGGAGATGCAACTAAGCTTGGCAACCCTCTTAAATTCACCCGGTTTTGTGGCATCTTTGGCCCACTTCAGCATTCGCTCTCTCGTGGCCAGATACTCGGCGTCCTTACTGAACCAGACCTGTAAAGCGGCGGTTTTCATGGCCAGAAATGTATCCCCAGGATTGTCAGCGGAGTATTCCGCCAACAGAGGAAGCGTTTCCACCGTGCGGCCCGCAGAAGCGAAAATTGTAAAAGCGGTGCTGGACAGTTCCGGTTTTGATTTCACCGCCTGCACACATGCGTCCAGGTTCTTCAGGTCCTTCAGGAGCATTTGGGTCTTGTCGTGGGCCTGTTGTCGCATCACGCCGTTCCTGATCGCTGTCAGGTACGCTGTGAAGGCTTCGCCTGATTTTCCGGATCGCTCGAGTAAGACTCCGAGATAGAACGGGGCATTTGATTTGATCTTCGGATTCAGCTCGATGGCTTTCCGCCATGCGTCGATCGCCTCTTCTGTCCTCTCTTTTCGATCCAACTGGAACCCAAGATTGCTGTAGGAAATCGCCAGATTCCGCATTGCGCTGAGGGTGTCGGGGTGCTCTGGACCCGATACCTTACGATAAAGCTCTAGCAGCTCTTCAAGCATCTCCAATGCCTCATCTGGGCGACCAGCAATGCCATAGGAAGTCACCAGTGTATTCATCGTGTTAAGGGTGTCGGAGTGCTCTGGACCCGATATCTTACGATAAAGCTCTAGCAGCTCTATAAGCATCTCCAATGCCTCATCACGGCGACCAGCAATGTCATAGGAAGTCACCAGTGTATTCATCGTGTTAAGGGTGTCGGAGTGCTCTGGACCCGATATCTTACGATAAAGCTCTAGCAGCTCTTCAAGCATCTCCAATGCCTCATCACGGCGACCAGCATTGCCATAGGAAGTCGCCAGTGTTTTCATCGTGTTAAGGGTGCTGGGGTGTTCTGGGCCCAATACCATACGGTCAAGTTCCAGCGTCTCTTCATGCATCTCCAATGCCTCGTCTGGGCGACCGGTTGCGTAGTACGAACTCACCAGTTTATTCATCGCCCTGAGCGTGTCGGGGTGTTCTGGACCCAATACCTTACTTTGAAGTTTTAGCACTTCTTCTTGCAACTCCAACGCCTCTTTTTGTCGTTCGGAAAGCGAGTAAAATCCCACCAGACGAATCATACTTTGGAGCGTGTGGGGGTGTTCATCGCCGCGAGACTTACGGCTGAGTCGCACTTTTTCCTCTTGCAGTTCTAATGCCTTTTGATGCTGACCAGCATTGAAGTAAGTAATTGCAAGTCCCTCCAGCGTCATGAGCGTGTGGAAGTGCTCAGGGCCGAGTACTTTACGACGGAGTGTCAATACTGCCTCCAACAGCTTCAACCCCTCGTCTAGGCGACCTTCTGCAAGGTACCCGTGCGCCAAATCACGCATATAACCGAGAGTGCTATAGTGTTCGGGTCCATAAATTTTTCGGCCAATCGCAACGATTTGCTCTCGCAGTTCCCTACCCTTTTCAGGCTGACCAGCTAGGGAGTAGGAATTCGACAGGAGGACAAGCAACTGGATCACCTCTCCGCTCTCGTCGCCGTACAATTTTTGGCAAAGTGGAAGCATCTTCTCTACCATTTCACAAGCCTTGTCTGGGTGCCCCGTCTTAACGTAGTAATCCGCCATAAATCGCATCGCATTGAGTGTGGAGGGGTGCTCAGGGCCGTGCAGTTTACGTTTTAGTGTCAGTATTTTCTCTTGCAGTTCAAACGCCTCTTTGGGCCGATAGATCTGGGAATATAAATGCGCCAATGTTTGCATTAATTCGAGTGTCAGAGGGTGTTCGGGGCCGTAGGTCTTAGTGCGGAATTCCAGCAGATCCTTTCGTATCTTCATCAGGTCCTCTCTAATCTTTAACGCCTCGTCTTTGCGTTCTTCGCGGTCATAGGAATTACTCAAACTCCGCATCGCATTGTGTGTATTGGAGTCCTCAGTACCAAAATTGGTAAAGTAATAGTCCCGCACCTTCTCTTGTAGTGGAATGGCTTCGTGATACAGGCCGAGCGTGAAATAGGTTTTTCCGAGGGTGGCTTGCAACTTGGCCCGCTGGGCAGGTTGGTCGGCGAGTTCCGTCTCCAGCTTTCCAACAGCGTTGCCGAGCGTCTCAGCCACAGTGATGGTGCGACCATCTCGGGCTGGGTCAGCGCTTTGGAAGACTTTGCTGAGAAACTTTGAAATAGCTTCCGCCTCTTTTCGAGCCAGTTCTTTCGCGTCACGTTCAGCGGCGACTTGTACTAAGGTTTCGGCCGTTTTCTTCTCTGCTTCTACCGCACGGGCCGCTTCGACTTTGGCCACTCCTTCAGCATTGGTTGCCCGAACAGTTTCGTTTCTTGCTAATGTTTCTGCATTGGTTGCCCTCACTGCTTGCCAGACGCTGAAGGAGATGCCGATTACCAGGACCGCCACAATGGCCGTACCAGCGGTGATTGCCAGTTTATTTCGTCGACGAAGTTCCTCCGTCCGAATCAGAGCATCGGCTTTTGCCCTTTCGGTTTCTCGTAGTTTGTTCTCGACTGATTCTAAATAGCCAACCACTTGCTCGGCCAGCACGCCGGCGTCACGTGGGCGATCTTCTGGTTCGAGTTCTAAGCAATGTTTCGTGAGAGCAATTAATTCAACATCAGCTTCACAAGCATCAAGCCGCTCAAAACAATCTCCCAATTTGCCACGTGCCGCTTGACGATAGATGGAGTTACCATCGGTGCCAACATACGGCGGTTGGCCAGTGAGGATTTCGCACAGAATGGCCCCCAGTCCAAACACATCGGCTCGTTCGTCGAGGTGATCAATTTCACCCAACGCTTGTTCTGGCGGCATGTAGGCCGGCGTGCCCATCACGCTGCCCATTTGTGTTTCTGATCCCTGTGTACCGAACGTGCCCGGTGCATCACTACCGACACTGCGTAGCGTTTGGATAATGCTGACATCATTGAGTTTAGTATGGGCCTTCTTTTCATCGGCCACGCCACCTGTGGGCAGAACTTTGGCCAAGCCCCAGTCCATGACCTGAACTTCACCAAACGCCCCGACCATGATATTGGCTGGCTTCAAGTCTCGGTGAATGACACCGCGACTATGCGCGTAGGCCATCGTCTGACACATTTGTTCGAATATACCGAGTAACTTTCCACGATCAGCATTTGCATTTTCTCGTTCTGATAAAATGGCAGAAAGCGTTTTTCCTTTGACTAGTTTCATAGCGAAAAACGGGCGTTTGTCGGCAAACTGACCCAGTTCATAGATCGGAGCAATACCTGGATGCTGTAACTGCCCGCCGATTTGGGCTTCTTCCACAAACCGCTGAACGATTTCTGGCTTGTCTTTATGATCATCAAGCAGCACCTTGATCGCCAAGTCACGACCGAGATCGGTATCGCGGCCTTTGATAATCGCCCCCATGCCACCGCGGGCAATTTCACCATCAAGTCGATAGCGACTGTCGGGGTTAGTTATCGGCATCTCAGACGACTTCGGTCGAATAACTGAATCCGGCCCCTCTTCAATCGAATCTCGCAACGCAACCCGTGGAAGGTCTATCGTCTGGCCCAAGGTCCTCAATACACTGTGATTCGCACGCCCAATGACCACCGCTTCCTCTTCACCAAACGAAGCCGCCAACCCAGCTTCAAGAGATTCTGCCAAGTTGCCGCGTGAATTTTCAGGCAAGACGGTCGCTTCAAGTTCGGCTGCAGGTTTTTTTAGAAACTGTGATTCTTCAAGATAGGCTGAGAGTAGTTTCTCAACCCGCTGTTGCAAACCGGAGTCTTTACCGCAGGCTTCTTTTAGGTAAGCAGCCTGGTCGTCACTCGAATTGATTTTACGAGCGGCGTTGAAAATGGTGGCTTCGTTGGATGGCGCTTCAGACATAATTCACTAGTTCTCGCGGTTGCAAGTTTGGCCTTATGGACTCAATCATAAGTCTCTACAGGTCAATGCGACATCTGGCTAAAAAACACCCAACGAGAAATCAAGAATTTAAGACTTATTTTCAGGTACGTCCGAATCTGACATTTGAAGACGCAACCAAGATTTCGCGTAAGCCCAGTCATTGTCGGCAGTTGAGTCCGAAATGCCTAGTGCCTGAGCGGCCTCGGGAAGCGTTAATCCGGCAAAGAATCTTAAGCGAACCAACTCGGCCTTGCGACTATCTTGCTGTTCGAGTTTCTCTAGTGCCTCGTTAATTGCCAAAACATCGACCGATGGGCCTCGGATCGATGCGTTTACTTCGGTGAGTTCGACCCTTTGATGAGCGCCGCCTGCCTTGAGACGTTTTTTGCGTCGAGCGTTATCGACCAAAATCCTCTGCATGGCCAAGGCCGCTGCCCCGAAAAAATGTCCACGTCCTGCCCACTCAACATCAACATCAGTCCCGACCAACCGAATTCAAGCTTCATGAACCAATATCGTGGGCTGGATGGTTTGACCTGGAGTCTCTCGGGCCAGCTTTGCTGCTGCCAACTTACGAAGCTCTTGATAGACCAAAGGCAACAGCTCATCCGCAGTGGTCTGTTTACCCTGTGAAATGTCGGTCAGTATTCTTGTAACATCACTCATGCACGTATTCTAATCTAGCGAAGACGCGGATACACCTACTAGTTATAATTAAGTTTGTTCAACCAGACGCCGGGTGCCAACATAAGAGTTCAAAAACATGCCCACGCGAAAACGCGAGGGCATGGCACACAACGCCTCTTCTTATGTCACTTCTCTATCAACTCACAGGCCAAGCCCACATCTTCTGCCCCTACATTCGGCATTTCTGGAATAATCAATTCTGGGCTTTGACCGGGGGCATTCTTTGACCTATAGAATCATAGCCAATTCTGCGCAGGTCGTAGAAGATGCGTTGAGCGAACACCTTAGATACTGATATGACTCAATACTTACTGATAACTGGGCGGTACTGTAAATCGAACTCATGGAAGACTTAACCCCTCAAAACTTGAATGCCACTCAAGGCGAGAGCTCGTCGATCTCGGTTGCTAAGCAACGGGAACGGGCGCGGGAGGTACTTGCGCAGCAGAAGGAAATGTTTGGGCAAATCGAACAACGGATTTTAGGCCACATTAAACAAGTGACCGAAGGTCTCTCAACTCAAGAATCCGAGATCAGTAGCCAGCAAGAATCAATTTCGCAATCGACCGCCGATTTGGATCAACAATCGGCCGAATTAGCCATTGCCGTTCAATCCTTTCAAGATACTGAGAGTCAATGGAAAGAGCAGTCCATAGCCAAAGAGCAAGCTTTCGTGGAGACCTCTGCCGAGCTTTCTGAACGACAAGCAGGGCTGGATCGATACCAGGAAGAACTGAATCAAAAAGAAGAAGCGCTAAAACAGCATCAAGAAGAGTATCACCAACAAAGTAGTGAGCAGGGCGATCTGCAAGCCAAAATTGCCGAACTACAGTCGACCAACGATGACACCGAAGCCAGAGCCCACAGCTTAGAAGCAGAGAAGCAGCAACTGGCCGAAGACGCTGCGAACCAAAACGAACATGCCGCGAACCTTGACTCGCAAATCCAGGCCCTGCAAACCGAGCTCGAAGCAGCACGCACACAAGCCGAGACGAACGCTCATGACGCCGAAGCCAGAGCCGACAGTTTAGAAGCCGACAAGCAACAACTGGCCGAAGACGCTACGAACCAAAACGAACATGCCGCGAACCTTGACTCACAAATTCAGGCTCTGCAAAACGAGCTCGAAGCAGCACGTACACAAGCCGAGACGAACGCTCATGACGCCGAAGCCAGAACCCACAGTTTAGAGGCAGACAAGCAACAGCTGGCCGAAGAAGCTACGAACCAAAACGAACATGCCGCGAACTTGGACTCGCAAATTCAGGCCCTGCAAAACGAACTTGAAGAGTCACGTGCCACAGGCCAGGCAAACAATGAGCAGCGAGAGCAGTTGCAGAATAGCCTGAACGAAAAAGAAGCCGCGTTCCAGCAACTTTGCGAAGAGAAAAATACTGCGGATGGCCAACTCAACGAGAGAGCGGGTCAGCTTCAAGAGGAATCTGGCCGAGTCGAGTCGTTAGAAACAGAACTGCATGAAGCCCAGCAGCAAGTGACCCAGTTGGGTGAATCGCAGGCTGCGGACAAAAACACGATTGAAGAATTGTCGACCCAAATCGAAGGGGTGCTGCAGGAACTGAAGGAATCAGAAGTTCAGTGCAATACGTTGAAGGAATTGGAAGAGTTCCCCGTTTTGCTAGACAAGCAAACCGAAGAGTTCTTACAGTTGCAAGAGGCTCATAAGTCGGTTCTACAACAACTGGAAGAAGTCGAACAAACGGCCCAAGAGACACAGAATAAATTCGAGAATCAACTGAACCAGGCACAAGAGTCGCTTCAGCAAAAGCAGCAGGAATTAGAGACACAGGTTCAGGCGGCCGAACTTCTTCAGCGGCAAGGCAGCGAGCATGCCGAGTCTTCTGCTGCGGAACGAACAACGCTAGATCAAAAGCGAACACAGCTCTCGACAGACAACCAGGAATTGCAGAAACAGCTCGAAAGCCAAGCTGAAAAGGCGAAGGAACTTCACGAACAGAGTGATCTGTTGCAAGCAGAGAAACAGTCGCTACAGGCTCGCTTAGATGACGCTCAAGGGGAAATGGAAAGCCAGTTAACCGCGTCTCAAATTGCATTGGGTCAGGCACGGGAAGACCAAGAGCTGCTGCGAACCCAGTTGACCAGCATGCGTCAGAAACATGAAACGGGGACCGATCAGCTTGAGCAGTTGCAACAAGAAAATGAAAGCCTAAGAAATCAATCCACCGAAGCCGTTGATGAAGGGGCCTTGCATGAAATGACTGCCCAGCGTGATCAATTGATAACTGAGGTTGAACAACTCCAGCAATCGGCCACCCATGGAGAAGCAGAAGGTGATTCAGAACGGGTTAACGACCTGGAATCCCGACTTCAGATGAGCCTTGATGATCTCAAAGAGCTAAAAGCAGAGAATAAGCAGCTTCAGTCAGAAATCAGCAATCAGTCTACAACGGCCGATAACGATGCCGATGATGGCGTGATGGACTGGGAGGCGACCAAACGCAAGATGCTGGCACAGCTAGAAGCCGATTGTGTTGAAGACAACTTTGAAGATGCCCAACGAAAACTATCGGTGAAGGAAGCGATTTCCAAAACCGATCAGGCATTGGAATCAAAAGACCTGGAGATCAGTGAGCTGAACGAAGCGATTGATTCGATGCGTGCTGCCGGATTAGCGAACAACGAAGGTGTTGCGATGGGTGCTCATGCGATCGGCAGCTTGTTAGATCAAGACGAGTTGATCGCGCATGAACGAGAAAACTTGAAGCACTTGCAGGAAGAATGGAAAGACAAGCTGCGTAAGGCCGAAGTCGAGCTTTCGGTGGAACGGGCAAAAATTGCACGAGAGCGTGCTGACATGCAAGGCCAACTCAAGCAACTAGAGCAAGCAAAAACCCAAAAGAGCCCCCGGCCTGATGTTCGTGATTCCAAGCCAACTCGCGGCAACTGGCTTTCGCGGTTAGGTTTGAAAGACGGCGAAGATTAATTCGCGGAAATGAGGGTCTCTAGGTGAATGACGTCTGAGTGTTAAAAACTCAGATCGTACTAACCACTCAGTTCAGCTTCTTGGATTTCATATTTATCGATGAGTCGATAAAGTTTTCTTCTGCCAATCCCGAGAGCCTGAGCGGCTTTTGTTTTGTTATTGCGTTCTCTGCGTAAAGCTTGAATGACTTTCGATCTTTCCACAGTCGCCAAATCACTGGTGTCAGCATCGATAGAATCTGCCTTGCGAACCTTGGACTCCAGCACTTCTCGTGGTAGATGGGCTGCCTGAATGATTCCGTCATCGGCCATGATCTTGCCACGTTCTAGCGCGTTGGATAACTGGCGAACATTGCCTGGCCAATAATACCGCTCAATCGCAGCATCCGCTTCTTCGGCCAAGTCCCAGTCTTTGCCTAGGAAGTGGTCGACAAGTCGTGGAATATCGCCAGTACGTTCACGCAAAGGTGGCAACTGCAACGACATGACATTGATGCGGTAAAAGAGATCTTCTCGGAAGTCACCCTCTTCAACCATTTTTCCCATGTCACGGTTGGTGGCCGCTAACAGACGAACGTCGACTCGACGTTCTTTTAGGGAACCAATGCGACGCATTGATCCATCTTCCAGAACGCGTAGGAGCTTTGCCTGCAATGAGCCAGGCATCTCTCCAATTTCGTCAATGAAGAGCGTTCCGCCATCGGCAATCTCAAACAATCCTGCTTTGCTGGCAACGGCTCCGGTAAACGATCCTTTTTCGTGCCCAAACAATTCGCTTTCTAATAAGCTCTCTGGTAACGCGGCACAGTTGATTATGACCATTGGCTTATCACAGCGTAAACTTTGTTTGTGCAATGCACTGGCCACTAGTTCTTTGCCTGTTCCACTTTCACCTTGGATCAGAATCGCCGTTTCACTCGGGGCAGCTCTTTCGATGAGTCGATAGACCTCTTGCATGACTGCCGATTCACCGATCATCGATTTTGATTCTTTATTGCGACGCAGCAGCGTCTTCATCTGCGTGTTCTCTTGCTTTAAGCGTTGAACACCACTTGCCTTTTCCAATAAGCTTTCTAAAGCACTAAGAGAGAAGGGCTTGCTCAGGAAGTCAAAAGCGCCATGCTTCATGCCTTCCACGGCAGTTTGCACCGAGCCTTGCCCTGTCAGGATAAGCACTTCACATTCTGGCTGATTCTCTTGGAAGATCTTGAGCAAATCGAGTCCACTCATGCCAGGCATCACTAAATCAAACACGGCAACATTAAATTGACGGTTCTCTGCATGCTGTAATGCCTGCTCGGCACTGTCGGCCTCGTAGACTTGAAATCCACGACGTGAAAATCTACGAACTAAGGTTGCGCGAAATTCATGATCATCATCGACGATCAGTAAATCAGTTTTCGAAGGATCGAACTGTGAATTGCCTGCGGAAGTATCCGAGCTCATTATTTAGTAACTAAAGGGGGAATGTAGTCGAAAGTAGTCGTTTGTATGAAGCCCATAATAACCTGCAAATCTTATGCCGGTTCGCTATTCTAGGTACAACTACTTTAATTGTAGCGCCATAAACAAAGTTGACCAAAAAAAACTGTGTCAATAAAGGGAGGATGAGCAATAATGCACACTAAAATGAGTAATACTGCACACCACCAGCAGCTAGATGAAAATAAAGAATGAATGTATTGGCGATAGAATATAAGTGATTACGGCATTCAATATGCAGGTTATCTAAGATAGATATCATCTGTTAAAAAGGTGAGTGCAGAAGTGCATAAACTTCACTGATTAATTTAATTATGGAGGCAGTCGTGAATTGGTTACCTAAAAAGAATGTGGTTGTTCCGATCGATTTTTCTGAGCAATCGATGCAAGCGGTCAGCTTAGCGTTGCAGATGACGGAAGAAACTTCGGATATCCACATAATCCATGTCCTCCCTCCATTGATGGTGGCAGAGCCCGGAGTCGTGTGGGATGAAATTGATGATCAGTCCCGAATAAAACATGCCAAGGAAGCGATTACTGACGAACTCTCTGGAGAGCAGTTTCAAGGGGTCAATTTGGTGGTAAAGATCGGAGACCCTGGTCATGCGGTGGCCGATCTTGCACGAGATGTTTGCGCTGAACTGATCGTCATGCCTTCGCATGGGCGCACCGGCTTGGCCCACATTTTAATCGGCAGCGTCACCGAGCGTGTGGTCCGCATGGCCCATTGCCCTGTTTTAGTTTTGCGAGATTAATTTACCAGGCAAGGTTTTATATGGCACTACCTGAAGGGTCTGTAGCTTGAATCAACACCAACAGGAACAACTGGAACAATTGCACACTTCAGATGCAATTGCAGCACGTATTGTGGCCAGCCAGTCGCATACGTTTATCGGCGATTTTATACTGGGCGCGGTTGATGGTGCGATTACCACATTTGCAATTGTGGCAGGCGTTGCCGGGGCAAACTACTCAATCACAATAGCAATTGTGTTAGGTGTAGCTAATCTATTGGCCGATGGCTTTAGCATGGCTGTCAGCAATTACTTGAAAGCAAGATCAGATCAGCAAGTGGTCCAAAAGTTTCGCCGCATGGAAGAGATGCACATTGATTTAATTCCCGAAGGAGAACGCGAAGAGATTCGCCAAATCTATTCCGCCAAAGGCTTTGAAGGAGAGCTTTTAGACCAAGTGGTCGACACCATTTGTAACGACAAACAACGCTGGGTTGATACCATGCTAACCGAAGAGTGGGGATTGCAACTCGATATCCCATCGCCTTGGAAATCTGGTTTGGTCACTTTTGTTGGGTTTGTGGTCGCTGGGTCTGTTCCTTTAGTGCCCTTGCTGCTGACTTATTTTGGGATGTCTGACGCTGTCATCTTCGTTTCTTCTGCCCTGCTAACAGCACTCGCATTTGTCATGATCGGAATTTTTCGCGCACGCGCCTTGCATACGTCGATTTCGGTCTCTGTCATCGAAACCCTAGGCACAGGCGGCCTAGCAGCGGGAATTGCATATTTTACTTCACAACCTGATTCAGTCTACCTGAGATGAAATTCGGGGAAACAAATAAAATGGTAAAATAATCAGCCGCGTTTGTGCATCTTACTCAGAGAGATAGTAGGCTATAGATAGACATTTAAAGCTTACGATCACCAATAAAAACATCTATGGAAACAGAGAATAGGATCTTATTGATGAATAATTGTTCGGACGTTTCTCCAACGGCCACGATCTTCAAACGGCTGTGCCAGCTTGGTTTTTTGTTCTTAATGACCATCAGCTTGGTGGGAATGGCAAATGCTGCCCCGAAGAAGGGCGCGATTGCTGCGAAACGCAAAGCGGCTTTGAAGAAAAAAATTGCGGAAGAAAAAAAGAAGGATCTGAAACGCAAAGAGCAAGCAGCCGTTCCCAAACGTAGGATAGAGATTTCCACTATCTCTCCAGAGACCCAAGATCGAGCCAGGGCGGCCGCGGCAATGGTTGATCGTTTGGTCGGAGAGAACTTCACCAAACTAAACATTAGCCCGAATCTTAAAACGACCGACGAGCAATTCGTGCGGCGTGTATATCTTGATGTCGTGGGCCGCATTCCAACAGCACTCGAAGTCAACAAATTTCTGACAAATAAAGCTCCGAACAAACGCTCCGATTTAATCGACGACCTGTTGAACTCGCCCGGCTACTCCTCGCACTTCTTTAACTACTGGGCCGATATCCTGCGAGTCACCGACAAGCTTCATCCACAAGTTCCCTCGGTGGCCTATACCCAGTGGATCAAAGAATCGCTTGAACAAAATAAACCGTACGACGAATTCGTGTATGAGATGCTTTATTCCAACGGCAAGGTTTGGGACAATCCGGCCTCGGGCTACATGATCCGTGATACCGGCATGCCACTCGATAATATGAACAACACGATTCGTACTTTCTTGGGAACACAAATCGGTTGTGCCCAATGCCACGATCACCCGTTTGATCGTTGGACCCAAAAAGAGTTCTACCAAATCGCGGCGTTTACCTACGGGGCACAGACAAAAGTTGGCGCTAAAGACAAAAAACGCTTTGGTGGCGAAAACATTAATTTAAAACTCCGAGGGGAAGTTACCAAGATTAAGCCGGATGAAAATGTAGGCCGCTACAATCGACTGATCAACGGCAATCTGTTTGAGGTCTATGACCTGCCTGCTCGTAAACTTAAACTGCCGCATGACTATGCTTACGACGATGCCAAACCGAATCAGGTGATCAACCCTAAAACCTTATGGGGCAACGAAGCCGATCTCGCTTCAGCAGCCGCACCCCGCGAGGCGTTTGCCCAATGGGTCACCTCGAAAGAGAACCCACGTTTTGCGAAAACCATCGCCAATCGACTTTGGAAAAAGTTAATGGGCGTCGGTCAAATTGAACCGGTCGATGATATTACTGACGACAGCGTGGCAGAAAATGAGAAACTCATGAAGTTCTTATCGTATGCCATGATTCAACTCGATTTCGACATGAAAGAGTATCTTCGGATTCTACTCAACTCCGAAATCTATCAGCGTCAGGCCAGCACCTTCGATCCTGAAGATGGCGATGAATATCACTTCCCTGGCCCACTATTACGACGCATGACAGCCGAGCAAGTTTGGGACTCGTTCATTACGATGAGTGTACCTAATGCGGATGAATATCAGGCACGCCCAGCCTTTGTAGAAGCAGATATTCTCAATGTCGATCTAACAGAAACCTCGGGCCAAGATTTGATCGATCGACTCGTAAGCTATCAACTCGCAGTAGGTGGCAAAAACAAAAGAATCCGCGAAGAGATGTTCAAATACAAAGGAACTGAAATCGAAGGGGCCGCGACAATGTTGCTTGCCAGAGCGTCTGAGTTACCCCAGCCGGCACCTGTGGGGCATTTCATTCGTCAGTTCGGTCAGTCAGATCGAGAACTGATTCAATCGTCTTCGACTCAGGGAAATGTTCCGCAAGTATTGCAAATGTTCAATGGGCCAATCACGCATATCATGCTGGATGAAAAATCTCCACTCGCCAGAGCGTTGAGCCGAGAGCCCACCACCGATGGTCGAATTGATGCCATCTTCAAGACCATTCTAGGCAGGGCACCTACAGCGAACGAGCTTGCCATTGCCCGTAAAGAAATAACAGAAATGGCCGCTAAGGAAGAAAACAAAAAAGCAGGTTACGGCAACGTAATTTGGGCATTGATTAACACCCGAGAATTTCTGTTCATTCAATAACAGCATTTTCTAATCGACCTGTTTTCTGTTTCAGACAAGCAAACGAACTTCATATAAAAGAAACTACGCATGAACGACCCACTTCTAAAAATGAACCCTTTTTCGCGTCGCCAGTTTCTCGAAACCATGGCCCAAGCCGCATTGGGTGTCACCATGTTTGGCGGTTCTAAACTGATGGCCGCAGATTCTTCCACAGGCAAACAGGGCAAAGCCAAAAACGTCATTTACCTGTTCATGAATGGGGCCATGTCTCATCTAGATACGTTTGACTTAAAGCCTGGAAGAGAAGTCCAAGGCGATACCAAACCACTAAAAACCAAAAACACCGAGATCTTGATTGGCCAGTGGCTGCCGAAAATCAGCAAGCAAACAGACAAACTGGCCATCATTAATTCGATGACCCAGGAAACCGCCGCTCATGAACCGGGTCGCTATTTAATGCGAACCAGCTACCCAGAAATCGCCTCGACTCGCCATCCAAGCATGGGCGCTTGGGCTCAACGCCTTCATGGAAAACGGTTGGAAGACATGCCAGACAATGTGGTCATTGGCAGCGCCAGTCAACATCCAGGGGCCGGGTTCTTAGACCCTGAATTCAGCCCTCTGCCGATTGGCGACCCAAACAAAGGTTTACAAAACACGAAGCGACAAGAGTACGTCACCGAATCGTTGTTCAGTCGAAGACTCGATTTGATTTCAAAATTCGATGCAAACTTTCAAGCCAAATACAAGCAAAAGAAAGTCACCGCATATAACGACTTTTACGAACAAGCCACGCGCCTACTCGAAAGCTCGGACCTCGCTAGTTTCGATCTGAACTTAGAGAAGGATGCAACACGCGAAAAATATGGGATGAACAACTTCGGCCAAGGTTGCCTGTTGGCCCGCCGGTTGGTCGAAAATCAAGTTCGCTTTGTCGAAGTCAGTTATGGTAGCTGGGATCACCACCGTGATATCTACGAAACCATTCCTGATCATGCTGCCGTGATGGACCAAGCACTTTCCGCATTGCTAGAAGACCTTGCAGAGAAGGGCCTGCTCGATGAAACCCTCGTCGTGCTCACCACGGAATTTGGGCGAACACCAAAAATCAACGCCAATGGTGGCCGCGATCATCACCCTGGCGCGTTCAGCACCTTGCTGGCAGGCGGCGGAATCCAAGGGGGTCAAAAATATGGTACCTCAGACGAAGATGGATTTTCCGCCGATGAGAATCCCGTAAGCGTTGCAGATTTCAACGCCACAATCGCCTACGCCATGGGCCTCGATACCGAAGAAGAAATCTATTCTTCAGCCGGAAGACCCTTCAAAGTGGCCCATGATGGCGTGCCTATTAAGGAGCTTTTCTAAAATCGAATCGACATTGCGTTAATCCTTTACTGTGTAAAGCTTTATCGTATATTGACTCACAATTTTAACCCGAAGCGTAAGTGAGGAGCCGCCGCAATTACACTTCGTCCTCGCTTACGCTTCGGGTTGAGATGGAATACACAAACCCTGTGTATACAATAACTTAGAGCAATCCCTCTGTTTTTTCTCATCCTTCTGTAAGATAATTGCGAAAAATGCAATAAGCGCTTACGCTAATGTCGTTTATGATAGGGTGTGGATTGATTTCCGCTTATCTTGAGTACTTTTCTGTTCCTGGCTCGTTAATAGACTGATATGGCTTCGCAACCTACGACACCGAGTTTCGACGCAGCGAAGCTGATCGAAACACATCAAACCGGAATCTGGAGATATCTCCGGTCTCTGGGGTGTGAAGGACATGAAGCTGAGGATCTTACCCAGGATACTTTCCTGAAGGTTCTTCAGAAGCCATTTGAAGACTATGAGCCTGTTGCTACAGCCGCATATCTTCGCCGGGTGGCCCATAATTTGTTCATTGATTTCTGCCGCCGTCATGGTCGCAGAATTGTGACCGAAGAAATTGAGCAGTTAGACGCCCAATGGAATCAATGGGTCAAAGATGATAGCGGAACAGAACTGTTGGAAGATTTGGCCGTTTGCTTTCAAAAGCTAACCCCCAGAGCCCAACAAGCCTTACGACTTCGATATGACGACAAAAAAACACGCCTTGAAATTGCCGAGATCTTAGAGATTGGCGAGCATGGTGCTAAGAACCTGATGCAGCGTGCAAAACAACAACTCAAAGCGTGTATTGAGCGAAAACAAAAAACTGATACACCTAATACAGTCACACCGAATTCAACCACACATAATACAGAAGAGTAATCACAGTTTTACATGAGCGATAAACCCGACCCAATTTTCGACCTATTTTTGGAAGAGCTGCTCAGTGAGCAAACTCCGCCAGATCTCAGTGCGCGAATCCTGGCCGCTCATCAACAGAAAACTGCTCCTAAAGCTCAGCCACCTAAAGTTGCTACGATTGCAAATGGGGTTGCCATAGCGGTTGCTGCCTCTAATTCAGATCCATGCGATTCAAACACCAAGGTAGTTTCCGCCAGAACAAAAGCTCGCAAAGCACGCCGCAATCGCTTTGCCATTTCAATGAGCTTGTCACTGGTGCTCTTTCTGGCCATCGGCGGTCTCTCTTACTGGGGTGTTACGAATTTTGTCATCCCAGGTGATCAACCGATTGCGGACAATGATCCACAAAAGGATCCACAAAAGGATCCACAAAAGGATCCACAAAAGGATCCACAAAATCCAATTGAAACAAATCAGGATGAGCAATTCGTTCAGGTCAATCCTGATGTTTCTCCCATAGAAACAAATCAAGTAACACCAGATACGCGTGTTCCCAAAGAAACGACACAAGTTTCCTCCAACAACACAAAGCCCGCTGTGGTTCAAGCCACGCTTGCGGTGGCCAAAAATCAGCCTTCGGCCACTTTGATTCAATCTGATGAGCAAGTGATTCAGGAAATCAACACCCTAATTGCAGCCGCTTGGAACGAATCAGATATTCAACCTGCCAAAGCTGCCACCGAAGAAGAATGGTGCCGTCGAACGTACCTTCGACTGCTGGGCCGTATTCCTACGGTCGATGAATTAAAAAAATATACTTCTCGAAGACCGAAAGACAAACAAACTTGGCTCGTCGATAAAATCCTGTCAGACAAAACCTACACCGAAGAGTTCGCTAGTTACTGGGGCGCACGTTGGGCCAATGTTTTAGTCGGTCGTGCTGGCGGCATGCAAAAAGATAGCCCTATTGATCGTGAAAGCCTTGAACAGTATCTGGCTTCGCATTTTGCCAAAAACACGCCTTACAATTATGTGGTTCAAGAATTGCTAACGGCGACCGGTTCCACCACGCCAGACGCCAAAGACTTCAACCCGGCTACCAACTTTTTAGTCAGCATGCTAGACGACAAAGCCACATTGGCCACCAGTAAAGCTTGCGAAGTCTTTCTGGGCCAGCGTCTCCAATGTATTCAGTGCCACAATCATCCTTCCAACGACTGGCAACAAAATCGCTTCTGGCAACTCAACGCGTTTTTCCGTCAATCTGATAGCAAAAAGAACCTTGATTCAAAAGGCTATCGAATTGCAGATCACGACTTCTCAGGCGAAGGCGGAGACGCCAACAGTACAAACTCTAAAAGGGCGAACCCCAACGGTGCAGAAGTTTACTTTGAAGAACTCAATGGACGAGTCCAAGTCGCTTACCCGCGATTTGTTGACAATACGGAAATCCCTCGCTCTGGCAAACTCAGCGAGGTCAATCGCCGCGAGCAATTGGCCAGCTTGATTACCACTTCCAACTTGCTTCCCAAAGCAACCGTCAATCGCGTCTGGCAACATTTCCTCGGCATTGGATTCACCGTTCCGGTAGACGACATGGGTCCACATAACCCACCATCACACCCTGAGTTGTTAAACAACTTGGCCGATCACTTTGCCGCCAGCGGATATGATTTCAAACGCCTAATGAAATGGATCACCTTGAGCAAAGCCTACGGCCTCTCAAGCCAGGCACCTGCTGACCAATTTGCCAATCACCCTGAACTTAATTACCCACAAGCTTCCGGCCAATTGTTCGCTCGCTACTATTCTCGACAGATGGAAGCCGAGCAGTTGTTCCATTCGCTGACGATGGTAGCCAAATCTAGCAACAAGCCGCTCAACATTATTGCCGATGCCCGAGATCGTCAACAATGGCTAGGCCAGTTTGCTCGCAAAATGGGCGACGACGAAGCGAGTGAAGACACCTCGTTTAATGGCTCAATTTCGCAGTCGCTAGAAATGATGAACGGCCAGCTTATGTACAAGGCCACCAATAAAAAGAATGGCGTGCTGCAAGGGGTAATTTCCAGCAAGATGAACCCTGCCGAAAAGGTCGACCACCTATTTTTGGCCGCTTTGTCACGGCACCCTTCCAAAAAAGAAAAAAAGGCGATTCAGCAGATTTTGCAAAAACGCCAACACGAACTCGACCTATCACTCCAAGATATCTGGTGGGCTCTACTCAACAGCAACGAATTTATCTTGGATCACTAATCGTTTAATCAAAAATCACTAGTAACTTTACCACGCAGAAAGTTTTATTTATGACTACCACACCTACTGGAATGAGTCGGCGTCACTTTATGTCTCACATGGCGGGGGCTTCGGCGATGGTTGCTCCGGCGTTGATGATGGGCCAATCGATCAAGGCCAATGCGGCCGAGTTGACCAAGCGTCGCAAAAGTTGCATTATGCTTTGGATGGGTGGTGGCCCTAGCACGATGGATATCTGGGACTTGAAACCTGGTGCCGCAACTGGTGGTCCGTTCCGTCCGATTTCGACCGCTGGTGACTTGCAAATTTGTGAGCACATGCCACAAACCGCAAAGATCATGGACAACCTGTCAGTCGTGCGTTCGATGAGCACGCGAGAAGCTGATCACGGGCGTGGACGTTACTACATGCACACCGGTTATGTTCCTAATCCGAACATCGAACACCCTAGCTACGGCGCGGTGATTTCTCACGAAACCATCGATCAACGACCTGGCTTGGAAGTTCCTCCGTTCGTCAGCGTCGGCGGCGGAAGCGTAGGACCAGGATTCCTCGGCATGGGCTGGGCCCCGTTTACGGTCAACAGCAACGGTCAAGTTCGCAACCTGCGAATGAACGGCATGGACAAAGAAACCCTCAACAAACGCTTGCATATGTTGAGCTTGGTTGAGTCTGGTTTCATCCAACAAAACCGTGGCCCGAGTGCGGAAGATCACGCCAAGATTCTGAAGAAAACCGTCGACTTGATGACTTCAGAACAAATGAAGGCCTTCAAAGTTTCCGAAGAACCTGCCGCGATGACCGAACTTTACGGCAACAACAACTTCGGCAAAGGCTGCATGTTGGCTCGTCGCTTGGTCGAAAACGGAGTGCCATTTATTGAAGTCGATCTTGGCGGTTGGGACAACCATCAAAACATCTTCAACACCCTGGCCGACACCAAATTGCCGATGATGGATCAAGCCATCGGCGGACTGGTAACCGACTTGAAGCAACGTGGTTTGCTGGAAGACACGACCATCATGTGGATGGGCGAATTCAGCCGCACGCCTCGCATCAACGGCAACACTGGTCGTGACCATTGGGCACGTAGTTGGAGCGTTATGGTCGGTGGCGGCGGTATCAAAGGTGGCCAAGCCATCGGTGAAACCAGTGCCGATGGTACCCGAGTCGAAACTGAACCTTACAGTTCCGAAGACATCATGGCCACCGTTTGCCGAGCAATGGGTATCTCGCTAGAGACCACGTTCACCAGCAAAAACGGACGCCCAATGAAAATCGCCAACGGCGGCCGCGTGATCAAAGAGTTGATCGCCTAGTGCCAGTTTAGTTCTAACGAACCAAACCAAAAATCCAACGAAGCGCGACGGTCGAAAGCCCAATGTCCTCACCGGCAGAAAGTCTTTCGACCGTTTCTTTATGCGCTGATGGCGTTGTGATTGAGCTATGATCTACCTTTGCATCTTGTCTAGAACATTTTAAAAATTCGTGTCCCGACTCATTACGAAAAACGGCTTTTGATTTTCAGTTTTTCTCAGTCCCGTTAGGGACGATATCATGTAGCCAGGGAATTCATTCCCTGGAACCGATATGCCCCAATTCAAGAAAGCCCCAGTCGGGGCGACATCGAGAGGATCAAGGATGTTTTGGCATTTAACTGCCGATTCGTGTTAGGAATATCTTTGATTTACAGTATGAAACTGCCGCTTTAAATCGATGTCGCCCCATCCGGGGCTTTGAGGTTTCGTGGCTCTTTTTCCAGGGGATAAATCCCCTGGCTACACGATTTCGTCCCTTTCGGGACTAAAAATAATTTCAATCTGACGCATTATCTAGCCTGAAGAGACTAGAAAGAACCGAAGAACCTGACAGTAATTTCCCCCACTCATCGATGAATACTCGGGTATGCTATCTTTAGAAATGCTCTAGAAAATCAGTTCGCACATTTATGTTGTGAGCAGCCTGAATCCATGCTACGATTTCAAGCATGTACTACGCACCCTCATCAGGCACCCCTGCTCCATGAAATACCTCCCCAAATTCCGCTTCAGCGTCCGCACGTTGATGATCATCACGGCGCTGCTTTGTGTAGGGTTTGGATATCTCGGCTTGAAGATGCGCCGGGCTCAGAAGCAGCGGGAAGTGGTTGTCTGGGTGCAAGAGCATCGAGGTTCGGTGGAGTATTCGTTTAGACGCGGAAGAATGCTTTTCAATCCAGCATCAATGCTTGGTTCAAGTATACCCAGGTTTGATTTTGGAAAGTCGCCTGTGCCTGAGTGGCTGCTTAATCTATTTGGTGTTGATTTCTTTCATTCCGTAACTATTGTTGATTTCCCCTATAATGAAGAAATTTCTGATCTCTCTCCACTTGCTTCACTTACCGATCTTAAGAAAATCTGGATATCTTCACCCAACGTTACCGACCTTTCGGCAATAGCTCATCTGACTCAGATCGAAGAATTAAGTCTTTCTGGATCATCCGTGACAGATCTTTCACCTCTAGGAAAATTCGAAAACCTTAAAGAGCTTGACCTCCAACGCACTCAAGCCACGGATATATCACCTTTGTTCAAGCTAAAAAAATTGTCACTTGTACATTTAATGGGAACAGAAGTTTCCAAAGAGGAAATTGCTAAATTGCAAAAGGCAGTTCCGGATTGCAAGGTAGAATATTTAGAATATCTTTGGGATGATTATGACTTTGGGTTCGACTAAACTCAAGTCTTTCCCTAACGCTTACCCCAACGAAACGATCTCTTGTCTTGCGTCACAATTGCCTGCATGTCGGGGCTCAGGGAGTAGTATTTTGACGGGCGGTTGATTTCTAGTTCGACTTGATGCCGACTATGGGGGCTGCTGGCGTAAATTACGGGGGCGTTGGTGACTCGAAAAATACTGGTCGGTTTGCCGTTCCAGCGGGTCATGTACAGACCGGCCCCGAGTGATGGTTCTCGTTGGAACTCAAACGGTTTGCTGGTGAGCATCTGAATGATTTTTCGGTCGTCGCCGGTTTGCCCACGGAAAGTGATTCGCTGAACGCGTTGATTGCGATCAAAGTAATACGTCAGCGAACCGGCCAAGTCGTTGACCTCGGTTCCCGTGACCAGTGGTACTCGCAGTCCTTCTAAATTCAAGTCAGCCAACGTGGTCGAAACTCTCGGCCAGCGGGCCATGATCCAACGGGGCGTGGCCTCGAAGTTCAAGGCTTCTTGCAAACTATGAAAAGCAGGATCGGTAGGAGTGCCTGCCCCGGCAATTGATATTGTAGGAGTCGAGCTTCCAGGCGAAGTGCCCCCGGTTTGTGTGTTGGAAACAAATGCAGGGACACCAATCAGGCTATCTGGTGTTTCATTTTTTTTCTCATCACCAGAGGGGATCACACCTTCGGCCATCTCCCACGCCGAGGAAGTGGCTTCTTTGAAGTCCACATTGTAATAAGAGTAGGGTGCGCCAAAACAAGCACCCATGATCGCCATATAAGTTAAATTGCGTCGAATCACGATTGAAACTCCGAGCCAAAAAAGAGAAACCGATATTGTCTATTTCGACATTTGGCACGGTAAAGATCGAGCAAACCCGGTTTGCGTGATTTGATCGGTCTGTTAAGTTTTGTTTCTCCGATTAGAATGATCGGATTACTCGTTTCTAACTGTAGAACATGAACCCAACCTGCCATGCCTGAGCCTGCACAAAACCTACAACCGGCAACACCGGCCGATTTCCAATGGATCACCGGAGAGCAGGCCCGAGATCTGTTGGCACAATTGTCGAAACAGCATGGCCAAAAGCTTTCGCTGGCCGTGATGTTGCAATTGCGAAAAGAAGTCGGGGCCACGCGTGCAGGCTTACTCGTCGAACAGCACGAACTTCGCCCGCGTGGCAAATCAAAGTTCAAAGCGGCGGACCAAATGTTCTTCACCAAGATAGGGCTCGAACAATCGACCGATGAACAAATTGCCCAGTACAAAGCAAAGCGGTTTGTTGAGTCCGGCATTCAAACATCCGATCACGTGGCCGATTGCTGCTGTGGAATCGGCGGAGACACGGCCGCGTTGAGTCAACATTCGCAGGTTACCGCGGTCGATTTGTCAGAGCAGCATCTATTTTACGCTGCCGCCAATTGCCAGGCAGCCGGAAGAAGTTCCATAAAAACGCATTGTGAAAGAGCAGAAACGATTGACTTGCAAAACTTTGCGGCGTGGCATATTGATCCTGATCGCCGAGTCGATGGGCGGCGAACCACCCAGCTAGAACACTATAGCCCTACGCTTGCTGACTTGGAACAGATGTTACAAACCAACGACAACGCGGCCATTAAACTGGCACCAGCGGCGAGTGTTCCAGACGCTTGGCAGCAAAGGGCCGAACTTCAGTGGATCAGCCGAGACCGCGAATGCAAACAACTGGTTGCCTGGTTCGGCAAGTTGGCACTGCAACCAGGCCAGCGAAAAGCAACCAAGATTGATCGAGAGGGCACGCCTCACAGTTTTACCGGTCAGTTAGGCAAGCGAGCGAATACTTCAGCAGACCAAGTCGGTCAATTCGTTTACGAACCAGATCCGGCCATTCTTGCGGCTGAATTAACCGATGCGATTGCCGTTGAGTTCAATTTAAAGCGATTGATGCCACGAAGTGTGTACCTTACTGCCGATCATCCTGTGAAATCGCCGCTGCTTTCGATGTTCCATTTGATTGAGTGTTTGCCGATGGATGTAAAGAAAATTCGCAAAACACTTCTGCAACTTGAGATCGGCCAACTCGAAATCAAAAAACGTGGCGTAGATATTCTGCCAGAAGCATTTCGCAAAAAGCTGAAATTAAAAACTGAACTGCCAGGCCAAGCCGTGTTGATATTAACGCCAACGCCTGAAGGCAATCGGGCCATTTTATGCCAGCGAGTTACATAAATTCAACAATTGTGTGAAACTGGGGCACTTACCGGGTAGCCCAGTTTGCTCGCAAACTGGGTTGACGCAGTCAACAAGAGGTCGCACGTGGTGCTGAGCCTAGAACAAAAGATGTTCATTTTTGACGTAGGTCAGTGCTGTGCCTGACTATGAAGTGGCATCGATTCTCAATCTCCGTCAGGCACAGCACTGACCTACAGATTTTCAAATCCAAAGTTGTTCGACATTCAACATGAAATCTCTTGCGGCTGCGCCGCCCAGTTTGCGATCAAACAGGGCTACCCATTCTTTTCTTTGAATCAGCCCCCGATTTGCAAACCGCGTCTCTAGCGGTTAAGTTAAAGGGCTCACTTAAATTTCATCCTGGAGTTTTGTCACATGTGGAAATCACTTTTTCTTGTTGTTCCTTGTATGATGGTTTCGTTTTCGCCCATGTTTGCTGATACCCAACCCAAAGCCGAGCCTGGCAAACAGGTGGCTCAAACACTCACTTATCAAGATGCTGATGGCAAAGAGCAATCGATCTCGTATTGGCTCTATCTGCCCAAAGACCACAAAGCCGATGGCAAAAAAATGCCGCTGATGCTCTTTCTGCATGGGGCAGGCGAACGTGGCGACGACTTGGAAAAAGTTGCAAAACATGGTCCACCAAAAATTGTTCAAACGAAAAAAGATTTTCCTTTCATTGTGATCTCGCCCCAGTGTCCTAAAGGAGTTTGGTGGAACACAGCAGAAAACCTTGGCAAACTGAATAAATTAGTTGAGACCATTATCGATCAGCAGAACGTCGATACCTCGCGTGTTTATTGCACCGGCTTAAGCATGGGCGGTTATGGTACTTGGTCGCTCGTGGCCAAGTACCCTGGGCTTTTTGCCGCAGCGGTTCCGATTTGTGGCGGCGGTGATCCTGATGATGCGGCTGCACTGGCGAAGACTCCGATTTGGGCATTTCATGGCGATGCTGACAGTGTGGTGCCACACAAACGCAGCAAGGAAATGGTAGACGCAGTCAACGCAGCTAAAGGCGATGTCCAACTGACTTCCTACCCAGGAGTCAATCACGATAGCTGGACTAAAACTTATAACAATGCTGAAGTCTACAAGTGGTTGCTTTCGCATACGAAGAAAAATTAAAGCACAACCTTCACTCGATTTGATCTTAGGAGAACACGATGTCCTCGAATTTCCCTACGGATGAACACAATCCCTATAGCTCGCCGAGTGAAGGCTACCAACCACCAGGAGAGCCAGTGGGCACCGGCACGCCGCGGCGTGACTCCATTGATTATTTCTACGCCTATAACTTTGTGTTTGAAAGTCAAAACTGGGTCACTACTCTGCTATTAAGTACACTGACAATGATCATACCACTGGTGGGTGGAATTGTATTGATCGGTTACCACTACGAAGTCATCGCGGTGTTAGCCATGGGCCGCGGGCGTCCTTATCCTGACTATGACTTCGGTCGGTTTGGTGAATATCTGACCCGTGGTGTTTGGGTCTTCTTAGTGAGTCTGTGTGCGGGACTGCTTGTTCAGGTCATTATAGCTCCACTAGTCATTTGCGGTTGGTTGATGATTGGAATAGCCGTAAGCATTGATCCAGTGTTAGGAATCATCGGGATGTTTTTCTTCATTCTTCTAATGATTGCATGTAGTATCATTCCATCCTTTATCATGACACCACTTACCCTTAGAGCTGGCTTGACAAAAAACTTTGGCGAAGCTTTTGATTTTGCATTCGTGAAAGACTTTGTTTCAAAAATGTGGGTCGAACAAATTCTGGTTGCCCTATTTATGAGCATCAGTTCTTTGTTTGTGGTGCTGGCAGGGGGGATAATGTTTTGTGTTGGAATGTACCCGGCACTGGTTTTGGTAATGATGGCATATACCCACATCCAATTTCAGTTGTACCAAGTCTACCTTTCACGCGGCGGAGTGCCGATACGCATTGCACAGTAAGAAATGTTCAATGCGTATTACGAGGGCATTTCTAAAGATAGCATACTGAGTATTCACCGATGGTTGGGGCAAATGATTGTCATGTTCTCCGGTTCTTTCTAGTCTCTCCAGTCTAGTAATGCTTCAGATTGAATTTATTTATTAGTCCCGATAGGGACGATATCGTGTAGCCAGGGAATGAATTCCCTGGCTACACGATATCGTCCCTAACGGGACTGAAAAAACAGAAAAATAAAAAATCCGCTTTTCATAATTAGTCGGAACAAGGATTTTTAAAATGCTCTAGGGCTTGATCACAATCGAATGATCTGGCACATCGGAATTGTCTTTCTGCGATTCTTGTACGCGAATTGCTTGTAGTTTGGCCAGTTGCTTCTTGTTCGTCGCAGCCCGGTCTGTTTTCTCGTATGGATCAACACTCAAGTGAAATAACTCCGAAGTTTTCTTCTTGGTGTTGTAGATTAACTTCCAATCGCCCAGATGCACGGCCACACTGGTTCCGCCGGGGCCTACGTTGTAGAGAACACGATTCTCATTGCCTGGTATTTTGCCGGTAATGACAGGCCAAATATTTTGTCCATCCCAGGCTAAGTCTTCCTCTTGTTCAAAGCCAACTAAGTGACATAGCGTAGGCATCCAGTCGACCACATGCAGCGGGGCGGTAATCTTTTTCGGCTGTAGATGTCCTTTCCAATGGACAAACGCTGGCACGCGAATCCCGCCTTCGTACGATTGTTTTTTCCAACCTCGCAGTGGATGATTTAGCCCTTGGACTTTGGTGGTCGCCTTGGTGTTGGGGTAGTTACGGCTATCGTCTCCGTTGGTTCCGCCGTTGTCTGAGAAGAAGAGGATTAGCGTGTTGTCTCGCTGTCCGGTTTGTTCCAGTGCGGCCAGCATTTGGCCTACGCCGTCATCTAAATGGGCCACACTGGCCGCGTATTGACGTCGGCCAGTATCAATGAGTTGACATAAGTCGAGATATTTCTCCGTTTCATCAAACGGAGTATGAACCGCTGTATACGGAACATAGATAAAGAAAGGGCCTTCTCGTTTGGCTTCGATAAACTTGACTGCTTCGCTGGTGACTAAGTCGGTCACGTGTCCTTTTTCTTCGATCAACTGGTCATTGCGATGCCAGGTCTGCATGTACTCGCCCTGTTTGTACAAGTGGCTCCAAGGGTTCACGCCGCCTGCCAAGCTTCCGTGCGAATGTTGAAACCCAAACTGCTTGGGGCCCCACTGAGTTTTAGAACCAAGATGCCATTTACCAGTGATGTAAGTTTCATAGCCGACCGATTGAAGTGCCGAAGCCAGGGTAACCGTGTTCCAAGGAAGCACTCGCGTGTTGGATGGGGCATGGTTGCCAAAACGGCTCCAATATCGGCCAGTCAACAGTCCGGCCCTAGTCGGCGTACACATCGGCGCCACATAATGCCGGTCAAGTTCTACGCTTTGTTTACAAAGCTGATCGATATGCGGCGTAGGAATCGGGCTGCCATGATAACCGACATCGGCCCAGCCCATGTCGTCGGCTACAATCACCAAGATATTGGGGCGAGTAGTAGGTTCACTGCCTAGCAGTTGATGAGCAAGAGCTATCAGCCCTAGAAAACATGAATAAGATATTAAACGGGTACAGATCGACATCGGTAAATTATCCAGTCTGTGTAAGAACTTTATCTGGCACTCTCTACTTCTTTAACTTCGATAGTGACGTTGCCGATGTTATCGCCAAGCTGTGCCGGGTGGTCGTTGACTTTGAGATAGAGCGTGGTGTTGGTTTCAATCTTTAGTTCGCGTTGTGAACCGACTGGCTCTTGAAAGGCAAGTGGCGCGGTGCCTTGGCCATTCCAGTTATCGGCGCGTAAACCGCACATTAACATTCCCAATGGAAATCCGTTGTAGTATCTCAGCGTAATTCCGTTGGGTTCGCTCATCCAAGGTTGATTGTCTTCCTGAGCAATTTGATATTGGCCAGAAGCACTTAGCTGATAGGTTTTGCCGGCTTCTAACAAGATGCCGGTTGACTGCCAGCCTCGATCGGCGGTGATCATCGCAGTGGCCGAAGCACCTGTGATCGCTTGCCCTTTTTTATATTGGACATCATTTCTAGCGAAGTCATATCCATACTCAGAATTCACCACGAACAGTTGCCAGCCTTCGCTGATCTCTGGCCACTGGTCGGCCAGTGATTCAAGTAATCTTCGACTCAAGTCAGTATGAAAACGCACGTTCTTGTACGATTCTCGAAAGGCTTTTTGTGAGCGAGGGTTATGATCTAAATAGGTCACCGCACCCCAGCACCAGCCATACGGTTCGTTCTGTAAATGAGCGGTCGGGCCGTAGATCATGATCGTGCCCAAGGTCATGCCGCGCTGTGCTTTGTATTCTTCCTTGATAATTTTGATGCGTCCCCACATCGGAACATCTAGTTTGTTGTTCGGCACTATTCCAACTTCAAGTTTCTTGCCGTCCCAGGAGTGCGTACCAAAGTATTCGGCCATCCCCTCCATGTACCACGGCGGACCTGCGCCGCCGAGTAGATTGTTCATAAAGGCGTGCGTTCCTTCGTGCAGCAAAAGATGACGCTGGTAGTAATCGCTCGGTTGATCCAATAGCCAGACCGTGTCATTGCGTGCATAGCCATATAAGAACTCTGGTAAGTTGCCAGGCAAAAGTCCGGCGGCTGAGAACTTTTCTTTGCCAGACATCAAGCAGGCTTTGATCTTCCAGTTGGCGTGCTTAGCAGGGTCTACATGAAAGTAACTGCACCAGTGGGGAAATGCCGCGTCGAACAACGCAGGAAATGAATTGAGTTCGGCACTCGCAGGCAAGTCGGTATAGAGCGTCAGGTGCGTGCCTGAGATTGTGCGAATTCCGGCGACTGATAATTTGGCAGGGTCGGCTTCAAACTCCTCATGAACTTGTATCGGCCCCGGTTTGAAACGCTCTTTGGCGTTATCATTGTTCATAAATTGATTGAAGAGTCGTTCTCCTTCATTCTTGGGTGGGGCCGTTTCTGGCTTTTTCGATGTGCCTTGCCGAAAAGCCGTAGGGTTGCCTGGATCTTCAATCGTGGCTGTCGTTTGTTGCGAAGTGGTAACCGGTCGCTGCGCTGTTGATGGCTGAGTTGCAGATGGTTTCGAACCACAGCCGACGAGGGACAAACCCAATGCGGCGAGAATAGTTAAACGTATCAAATCCATTGAGTGCACCAGAAATAAATGAAAAGTACCACAAAGGGGAGAATCTTTCTTCCATTCGTGTTATTCTAAACAAAAACTACAAGAGTTACCGACCCCAGACGAAAATAACTATGGAACAAGCTCCGCGTAAATATACATCAAAACTATCACAGGCTCATTTTTCCTGTGGAATCGTGGCATTTCTTGGTGCGTTGGTCAGTTTAACCGACTGGCCAGAATTGCCCGATAACTTGACCGAGTGGTTGCCGCTGACCATTGCGGCATGGATTATCGCCGGGATTGTACAATTAATGCTGGCCCAGGGCCATATTCGCACATCTGTATTAGATCGACAAAACTTGCAACTACCGGCAGCAGCGGAACGTAAAACTACGTTGGTTTGGGCCGCCACAAATGTTGTTGTTTTGTGTGCCGTATTCTATTTTTACTGGCAAGGTTCCCAGTCGATCTTACTATTGGCAAATCAGAATTTGTTGTTAGTTAGCCTAGCGATTAGCAACTCGTTTTCACTGATCGTTTGGATCGCTCGCTGGTTCACAATTTCCGACTCCTCACAAAGCTAATCGAGTATGACTTTTCAGAATAAACACCAAACGATACTATTTCTTGCATTATTGACCGTGGTCGGTTCGTTGTGGGGCTGTCGGTCTGCTTCTGAGAACGAAGTGATCGTCTACACCGCATTGGATCAACAGTTCTCAGAACCGCATTTCAAGATGTTCACCGAGCAAACCGGTATTCCAGTCGTGCCGAAGTTTGATACTGAAGCCAATAAAACCGTAGGGCTTACTACAGCAATCTTGGCAGAAAAGAATCGGCCTCGCTGTGATTTGTTTTGGAACAACGAAATTCTCAATACATTACGGCTCGAAAAGGCGGGGCTGCTCGACGTTTACTTTCCTAAAAACCGGGAATCCTTTCCGGCAGAGTTTCGTTCAGCGGAAGGACACTGGAGCGGCTTTGCGGCCAGAGCCCGAGTATTAATAATCAACACCGATAAAATAAAACCGGCCGATTTGCCTGAGTCGATTTTTGATCTCGCCGACCCGGCTTGGAAAGGCCAATGTGGATTTGCCAAACCACTGTTTGGAACGACCGCCACACATGCTGCGGTTTTATTTGCGACACTCGGCGAAGAAAAAGCAACGCAGTTTTTTACTGATCTAAAAGCAAACGCTCGCATGATGCCTGGTAACAAGCAAGTGGCCCTAGCGGTTTCAAACGGACAACTGGCCTTTGGGCTCACCGATACCGACGATGCCATCATCGAAATCGAACGCGGCATGCCGGTTGCCATTGTCTACCCTGACCAGGGAGCCGATCAATTGGGCACACTGTTCATTCCGAACACTTTGGCAATCATTAAAAATGGCCCCAATACCAAAGCGGCCCAACAACTGGTCGATTATCTACTAACCGCAGAAGTTGAAACGGCCTTATCGCAGGGCCCTAGTGCTCAAATTCCGTTGAATAAAAACATTGATATCGAACTGCGAGTTGAATCGCCTCAGACTATCAAGTCAATGCAAGTCGATTTCCACGAAGCGGCCAACCACTGGAACACCGCCGCCGCACAGATGGAAGCGTTGTTCTTGGCGCCGTAGAATAACGTGGGCACGTGTCTATCAAGGAAAGAAAAATGAGTCGAAGAGAAACAATCCGACAACAACTAGAGAGAGCGGCAAAAGACAATCTCATCGTTCGGGTCTACCGAAGTAAAATGGGGGGCGAATGGGAACACGGATATGTTGTAGGCATGGGGGATGATTTTATTGCATTGGAATCAATTTCTAATTCAATTTATTATGATGGTTATCGCTGCATTCTTTTATCCGATGTTACGAAATGTGATGTTCCTGACAAATACAGTGAATTCCTAGAGAAAGCATTGAGATTACGGGGACTGAAACAGCAAGGCGACCAAGGTGTTGATTATTCTTCAGCAAAATCTATTATTCAGTCAGTTTCAGAGAGATTCCCTCTTGTGACAATTCACCAAGAGAGACTTTATCCCAATGAATGCTACATTGGGAGCGTTGACAAACTTAGTAATGGTTTTCTTGAGTTACAGGAAATTGATCCTGGTGGAATATGGTGTGAGGAATCGGAGCCCTACAAGTTATCGGATATAACAAAAATAGCATTCGGAGGAGCCTACGAAGAAGCGTTATTTCTAGCTGTAAATGGTTAGAAGTCTCGTAGGATGGCTGCTTGCCACTTACGCTTACCCACATTTTTGGCTTGGATGTTTTAGGAGTTCGACGCCGTTGACTAGTTGGTGGAGTTTACCGAGAAGTGTCTCTACTTCTGCATAAATAAAACTCACGCTTCAACTCGCTCGATCTGTCGAGATCGAATTCTTGGCGCCACCGCTTCGGCATCGGTGATTTGTGAATTGCGTACGATGCCGAGTTCGTCTGGCGATTTTCCAACCCAAGTGCTTTCTTTTCCGTGGATACTTATCGTTCCACTGGCTGGATCAAACGTCAGGGTCGTGAACAACGCGTCTTGGTAAGGGCATGTCGAACTAATCCAGCGGTGCTGTTTGTGAATCTCAGGCGAATAGCTTTCGTGCTTGTAAGTTCCCCCGACCCATTTATAAGAGGCCGAGTTCACATGCAGATATGAAATCTTTTCGACTTGAATGAGATCGTCAATATGTGTGTGCCCATTCAAGCAGAGGACCACTTTGTCGGCATGGGCACTCAAGATTTGTTGAATCTCTTTTGCATTGTCAATCGCCGAAGAACCGGCTAAAGGTTGATGGCAAACCACGACAACAGGGCCCTCGAATGTTTTCAGTTGTTCTTTCAGCCAAGTGACTTGCTGCTTGCCGACAAACTTGACATACCCGCCTTGGTGCGTGGGCGAACCTTTGTCGTTGCCATCGAGAACCAAAAATCGCAAGCCGCCAATGTCATGATGATAAAAGCGATCACTCATTCCCCAAACATCCAGGCACTGCTGCTTTGTGTGCCCACTATCAGTATCATGATTTCCAATTACATGCAGCGAAGTAGCGTGCGCCTGATTGAATTTATCGATGACCGGTTTATTGGCTTTGCTGGGATACGCAAAATCTCCGAGCTGCATAATTGCATCTGGTTTAACTTTGTCCATCTCGCTCAGAAAGTCGTCTAACCTCGCCTCGCCATCGTGCATGATGTCTTGATGCAAATCGGCAATCAAGCCAATCTTCACTGGCTTCTCCAACTGATGAACCCGAGCCTTGGCCTCCGCTGCCAGCGAAATAGAAGCGGCAGTTGCACCTAATGTCAAAACAAACTCCCGACGAGACGATTTTTTAGTTGATGAATTTGGCATGGTTGTTTTTCTCTAACGAATCTGAGGTAAAAAGAATGACTCTGTAAGAAATTGAGATCGTACCCTGCCCAGCTATGTGCCTGACATTGGAGAAATCATTCTATCACTTGCGGCTTGAGTTGCAAATTATTAGAGCATTTTTAAAACTGCTGTTCTGCTAAAATATTAGTGCCGGTAGGAACGAAGTCAGCTAGACTGGTTCTTCAGAACCAGGAATAGCCTTGCCTGAAATCTCAAAGTCCCGGCAGGGACCATGTCGATTTATTACGTTATTTCAAGCTGAAAACCAAAGAGATTTCTACCACGAATCGGTAGCCTGAAATCAAAACATCCACGATGCGCCCGACGTCGTCCCATCCGGGACTATCTTGAATTTGGGCGAAGTCACCTAGCCTGGGGATGAATCCCCAGGCTAGGTGACTTCGCCCCTATCGGAACTGAGAAAACTTGAAATTCCGGACTCTTTTCGTAGATTCTCGGAGTACAATTCTTCAAGATGCTCTAGTCGAATGACTACGACCCATCGATCAATTTTAGCAGCGTCTCAAACTGGCTTTTTCTGGCAGGACCGCCTAAGTTGGGATGCAATGTTTGCATGTACCGGATTACCTTGCTCGCTTCTTCTTTGTTGCCCAGCCGAAAATGACTCCGCGCAATTTCATACTTGGCTTGATACCAAGCGGCTGACTTAGGTGGTGTTTTATTGGCCATGTATCGCCATTGTGCCAATGCCTGAGTCACATCTTCTTTTGTAGTGCCGCTTGAAAGTAGTTCCGCAAATTCAATTTGAATCGTTTGATTTTTTAGGTTCGCAGCTGCTAGTTTTTTCATGGTTGAAACAGCAGTAGCCCTTTCGCCCTGCAAGTTCAACACATGAACTTGTGTGAGCTTCAATTTCAATTGTTCTTCTGGCGAAAGCTGAGCTTGCAGCGGAGTGATCTGGCGGATGACCATGGCTTGTAAGTTGGCCATATTGGGTTTCGTTTTCTCAGGGCTGCTTGAAGTGATCTCTGCTAAGGCGTCAAGCAGTTGCATCAATTTCTGGGGCGACCCGCCTGACAAGGCCGACAGCGTTTGCTGTGCTTTTTCACTTTGCCCCTGGCCTGCTTGAGCAATTACCAGTAGCGACTGTAAGCGGTTTAACCAATCTTGCGGTGGATTAGAGTTCTCTTTGAGTGCTACGCCAATCACCGCTTCTGCATTGGCATAGCCGTTCTTGCCGTAGTGAATCCAAAGCTCTGCCGCGGTTTCAGCCGCTGTGCGAGTGGTCGGAGACCAAACACCATCGGTTGCGCCAGGGTTCTTCAAAATCAACTGTTCAAAGAAGTTGATTAACCTCGCAGCATCTTGCTCGACCAATCCATTCCGGCTGCTGGCGAGTGCCAATTGTTGTAAGGCCGTCTGTCGTGTTAACTGAATTACTTCGTGATATTTTGGATAATCAGAACGAACTTGCATCAGCAACTTGGTTGCTTTGCTCCAAAGCTTTTGAGATGCATAAAGTTTGCCCAGCCAAAAGTTGGCTTGATTGGCCACTGAACTACCTGGCCAGTGGGTCAGGTTTTCTTCTAGGATCTCTTGATAGAGTGCCAATTTGGATAGATCTTGCCGACGAATCGAATACGTGAGAGCGTGTGCTGCGGTTAGATGGATGCGTGCTGCATCTTTGTGGGTTCGGTATTTCAAAGCCAATTCACGAAACCGGCCAGCGGCACCTGCGTAGTCATCTTGATTCAAGGCAACCGCCGCGGCCGTACTGCCGATCTGAAATAGTTGATCACTAGTGGCATCCGCTTTTAGCGCCGCTTGATATGCTTTGTCGTAGGTCTTTAGTGCATCTGCTAATCGATCTTGGCGATAAAATCCTGCTGCGGTTTTAATCAACAAGTCGACATTGGCCGAATCGCCTGACACGGCCCTGTCAGTAAGTGTCATTTCGGCCCGACGAGACCAATAGGCTCCATGCAAACTGTCTAGTTGTTTTGCAACAACCGCCGCCTTCGCTTGCCAGAGTTTTAAGTCATCCGCCTTGTTTTTTGTTTCAGCATCTTTCCAGAGAGCCACGTAAGTTTCAAACAGGGCATAGTCCAAATCGGCGGAAGTTTGGCCGTCGATCATGCGTTCAAACTCAGTAATCTTTGCCGATTCGTACAACTTTTGTTGATCAAGTAATAATCGCACCTGTTGAGCTCTGGCTGCCAATTGCACGTCGACCGGTGGTTCTAACTTCAGCAGGGCGTTGATACGTTCTGACGATTCATCAAAACGTGCTAATAATCGTTGGCAGCGAATCTGGGCCAAACGACTAGGCCACATACTGGGCGAGTCTTCACGGTGTTGGGTTAATGGTTTTAGGAGAGCCAAAGCTTGCAACAGTGAATTCGTCCGGTCAGGGCTTTGCGGTGGATAACAGAGTCCCTGGTTCATGTAGGCTCTTGCTTGTTGATACTCGATGTTATGTGTTATTGCAGTCAGCTCAATTAAACTGAGCTTGTCCGAGTTGGCATTAGGCCCTTGAACCATGGCTCTCTGGAGTATTGCAACCTGGTTTTTATGATCCAGGAGTTGGCCCAAACAAGTTCGCAGATAGGTCCTGGCTTCCTCAATCGAAGCTCCGCCTGCCGCTTGGACTTCTGCTTCTTGACGTGCCAATTCTCCACGTGCCAGCAAACCGAGCGTGGATTGTAAGCGAACCAGAATCAATCGTGGATTGCGGGGAGAAAACTTGGCAAATTTAACGGGGAGGCTATCGGCCGCTTTCCAGAGTAAAGCCCGCTCTGCTGGCGGAGAGTTCAATGCGTGGATTGCATACGTGCGAATCCAGGCCGCCGCGATTTCCGCTCTTTCTTTATCCGTAAGTCCCGCTTCGACCACACGTTTGGCTGCATAAGCTTCGGCCAATCGATAAAGCTGGCGAGAGCGCAGGCCATCGACCATGCGTAAATCATCACTTGCTTGTGTCGAGTGGCTCGATATTTCAGCGCAGACCGGTTGCCAGAGGATGAGCCAGCAACTCAGCACGAAAGCTAATCGAATTAGGGGCACAAGGTGATTCATGTTCTGTTTAACAGCAGGTCGTTATAAGTAACTTCAAGTGTCTTCCGATACGGCAAATTGGATCTCTTGATAATTTAACTGCCGGGCCACGTCATACACATCGATAACATCGCCGACCGAGACTCCTTCGTCAGGGTCAATCACCAGTGAGGTATCGCTCTTGATTTCTTCTATTATTTCCCTGAGTATCTTTCGAACTTCAGCTAGGCTAGAGTAAGGTTCTTCATTGACCATCCACATGGGTTGATCACCCTCTTGAATCAAACGGACAACCACTTGATCAAAGTCTTCCTTCTCAAGCTGCTTTTCGGTCGATTGGCCTTTTCCTACAAGCGGCGTCAAAGTGCTGGGAAGTGAGTACTCGACAATTTGAAAGCTGGCGGTCCAGATAAAGAACACCAGCAACAAAAACACCACGTCGATCATCGGCGTCATGGCGATTTCTAAACTTTTGCGATCTTGATAAGGCGAATGTCTTTTCATTAGCGGGCATCCTCTTTTCGAATGACGGCAAACACCACATTCCAAATCTCGGCCTCGGCACAAGCCAACATAATCGGTTGAACTTCTCGATATGCGACCGTGCGATCACAACGAATCCGCACTTCCAAATCAGAACTTGACCGGTTTTTCTCGTACATCAGCCGTTGTTTTAATTCTGTTTTATTGACACGTTTTCCGGCCAACAGCATTTGACCTTGCGGGTCAATGTTCACAATAATTCTCTCGCGTTCGCCATCAATAATTTCATGCCCACTATCGGCAGAAGGCAGCGCCAGAGGCATTTGACTTTCCTGCTTTGCCAAATGGCTTGAGACCAGAAAGAAAATGATCAATAAAAAAACGACGTCGATCATCGGGGTCATGTTAAACCCAAATTCACCTGATTTTAGATTGGAATGAACTTTCATCCGCTCTTGCCTCCACTATTGGAAGCTTGACGGCGTCGACGTTTCAATGGAGTAAAGACTTGTTGTGCTTGATAGGCGGCTTCTGCTACCAGTTCGTCAATCCAGTTACGGAAAACAGCAAACGCACCCAAGCAAGGAATGGCAATGATCAACCCGCCCACGGTGGTAACGAGTGCTTGGTAAATTCCTTCGGCCAAATCAGCGGCACCTGCGGCCCCTTGGGTGCTGGCCACTTGTTGAAAGGCAAAAATCATTCCAGTGACTGTACCTAACAGACCAACCATCGGTGCGATGTTGCCGATGACCGAGAGATATTCGATTTTGCGAAACAACCGGGCCGATTGTTCAGCGGTCGCGTCTTCCAATGCTTTTTCTACGCCAGTCCAACCGCTATCGAGTTCGGCAATGCCACTTAAAATCACGAAGGAAAGAAAGCTGGGTGCCTCTATACACGCGTTTTCGGCTTCTTCAACCTTGCCTGCTAACAAGTAATCACGCACGGTGTCTCGCAGGCCCTCAGGCATTAAGTCTTTTTGCCGGATGGTCATCGCATGCTCGAACACCAAATAGGAGGCGGTCAATGACAATGCAAACAACAGCAACAAAATCATCATGCCCACGATGCCGCCAGACAAGACAATGTCAACGAAGCCTGCCCCTTGCGTATTGCTTCCAGTATCTGAAACAGGTGCCGCTGGTGTACCTGAACTATCAGCCGGCTGTGCAATAACAGGTGTTTCCCAGAATGCCAAGTTGCCTGATTGCCACTGAAGTGCTGAGAGCATCAGGAACAAGATCCCGAATGCCGTTACGATAGTACGTGTCCTGTTTGACAAAATTGTCTCCCTACGATTTATTTAAGTCAGGTCGTTTGTGTTTGAAGTATCAAATTGTTTCAGATCAATATGCTGGGTGCCACTGGCCCCGCCAGTGTGAAGTGCAATTGTTCTGTCTGTGTATCTTGCATTTGAACAATATAAGTTGTAATCAATTCCTTTGGTTGTTCCCTGAAATACGTTTTTCGATTTTAACCAATAGTTATTTATCTGGTCTCTATGCAATTCACACTGGCGGAGCCAGTGGCACACAGAAACAAATTTCAAACTTAATCACTGGCCTCTAACAATTGTTCTAATGCAAGTTTGGCTTCATTACTGGAAGCCGTGTGTTGGTAGTTGGTTATCACTTCACGATAAATACGTGCCGCTTCTTCTGGTCTTTCAAGTTCTTCTAATTGACGTGCCGTTTGAAACAATGCGTCGCTCACCAGGTGATGATGCCGAGGGTACAAGATCGGTATTTTCATGTAACTCAACGCGGTCACTTCCGGTACTTCCGGCTCCTTTTGACGGTCTCGGGCTTTACTGATTAAGTACGTTGGCCCGGCCCTCACGGTTTTGGGTAGTCGCGTGATTTGTGCTTCCCACATATCGATCTGGGCCGGAATGGCGAGATGCAGCTTCGTCCTACGAAGCTGCATCTCGGCCAGTTGTGCAATGATGGGGTTGGGATTTAGCTCTAGTGATTTCAAAACGCTGATGCACGTTTTTCGATCTACGGTAAAAAGTAACCAACTGGCACCCATCAGTTGAGCATAGGGCAACTCACGGTTTTGAATCCACGAGACGGCCCTTCTTTCGAGTTCGATACTGACCACATGATTCATCCAAGCCAACGGCATTTCACCTAATAACCGTGTGGTTGGATCACTGCGAACAATCAGCAAGAAGTCTTCGCCGGCTAGGTCGATTTGACCCTGATATCGGTGGCACCACGAAAGTTGTGCCAGAATTTCACGTTTGACCCAACGACGATCTTCTAGCTGCATCGCCTGTCCATACGCGATCGTGGCGTTTTGATATTTCTTGTTCGCAAATGCCTTGTCTGCAAGTTGATGCGATGAAATCTTTGTGTATTGAATTCCAGTTACTTTTGAACCGGCGATCTGATCTTCCCGTCCGCCGATGGTTCGTAAGATGAGCACTTCACCCGTGTATTCTAGAACGGTGCCACGTAACTGCGTCGGTGATTTCGGCCCGGTTGGGTTGAGAGACACCAGGTCTTCCGCCTGCAAACGCTGACTAAAGAGCGTGAGGCAGCAGAAGCAGGCGATCAACAGAGCGAGCAGCTTTAATGCGCAGCGCAAGCCAGTATGGCTGTCACTGGTTCGCTCGAATTGGTTTTGAAACAGTTGCACTCTCGCTCCTTCGTGTGCAAATTTAGTAAAAATCTGGATCAGTTTTTGGGCTTCATTTTGAGATGTCTATGTAGATATGTCTTCCAGCATTTTGCTCGGCCAGCTTCACCAGGAAATTCCGTTTTCCACTAAAGGGGATATCGCCAAATTCGATAGTATGAATCACGGTCCCTTTATTTCTACGCCGGACTCGTTCTAACTCACTCGGAAACATTTCAGGCTGAGCGGCATCGGTCAAAAAGAAAATCACATCGGGCTGCATGTTGAGTGCCAACAGTAGCGCAGGCAAGTGTTGCGTTCCCCCATTGGCAGTTACCGATTTCACAAATCGTTCGGCCAATATCTTACCTTGTGTATTGGCGAATACCAGCTTGCCTCGACCATCGCCGGTATCAAAGATGCGTTGGTTCTCATTGTAAAACACAATGGAAAACTGATGCGTTTCTTCCAACTCACCCAGGCTGGCGATCAGTTCGCTTTTCGCGGCGGCCAACGGGCGACCGCCCCAGCCATTCATGCTGCCACTGCGATCAAACACATAAACGAATTTGCTGCCTGTGCCTTCGGCACCAAAAACCGAGGTGGTTCCTTTTTCGCCTGCGCCAGGTCGTTTGTTTTCGCCACCAGTGCCTAACTCACCTATCCCCGGTAGTCCTTTGCCGATTTCATTCCCATTCAGCGGCTCACCTCCATCGCTGGCAAGCAGAGACCCAACATCAAAAGGGACGTCATCAATCGCTGGCACGCTGCTTTCGATTGCTTCAGAAGGATCGGTCGAGTCAGTTTGCTCTGCCTTGCTGGTGCTGTTGTTGCGCGAGCCATCAAAGTACTCGGTCTCTCCATTCTCATGACTGGCCAACACGATGCTGCCACTGCGATCGGGTTCGTCCCCTGGTGCATCTCGATTGACTTCCTGAACCGTCAAGGCCAGCACTATCACCAACGAAGTATGCAGCAGCAGCGAAAGCGCCCAGGCCGGGATGACTCGTTTGCCAGACATACCTTGGCCGTGTGAATGCATGGCAGATGCAACATCAAACGCAGCGGCTTCTTCTGGCAAATCGGCAGACATGATTTGTGGTTCTTTGAAAGGGCTAGGGAAATTAAAATGGCCGGGTAATTCTAGGGATACCGCTATTTTACGTCAATGTGGTTAATCGCACCCTATTTTGTCCAAACTTCCTGTGCTTACAGGGGGTATTTCTATTGAACCGGTAAATTTCCTCTGATCTTACCGTTTTAGAGCATTTTCAACATGACTGTTTTGCCGTGAAACCTTCTGTCCCAGAGGGACAGTATCGTGTAGCCAGGGGATTTATCCCCTGGAATCGAAGCTCAAAGAACCCAAAAGCCCCAGCGGGGCGACATCGCAAAAGTTGAGTGGTGTTGCCATCTGAAAACGAATTTCACAAAGAATAATCATCGAATCATAGCTTCTAAAAGGGTTTATTGAACCGATGTCGCCCCGCTGGGGCTTGGAGGATTTAGCTCTTTCATCTCCAGGGGATAAATCCCCTGGCTACACGATTTCGTCCCTACGGGACTGAAAAAAATGACACTTATGGATTAGAGGCCAGAGGGTTTTCCATTACTTTAAATTTTAAAAATTAGTAATTTGAGGGCAGTAACTTTATCTGAGTTCGATGAATTCTTGGCCGCTGAAACCTCTGATGGCCTGCGCCCACACCCGATGATTAAGTGCTCTATCTAAAGAACTTAACCAATGGTAGCAATTTAATACTATCACTAGACCCAGTTCTTCACAAACAATCGGTCGCTTGATATCGTAGAGTTTCAATCTTCGAGCATAAAGAAACATAGCACCAACGTGACTTCCACCGAATCTGACCCCCCACAAGACGCACAAATCTCTCGCAACCAAGGCCGGCTGCTAATCGTTGCGGCTGCCGTGTTGTGGAGTACCAGTGGGTTGTTTGCCAAGAGCCCTTACTTCAACGACTGGCCGCTAGAACATCGCGGCATGCTACTCGCTTTTTGGCGGGCCGCGTTTGCTTCGGTGATCTTGCTTTGCTTTGTGCGAAGACCCAACTTTCATTGGCGTTACCTGCCGTTGTTGGGCTGCTTTGTGGTGATGAACATCAGCTTTCTCTCGGCCATGACTTCGGGCGAAGCCAGCAACGCAATTTGGTTACAACACACGGCTCCTGCCTGGGTGCTGATGGGCAGCCTGTTAATTTTACGCGATAAAGTGCTTCCAAAAGATTGGACCTTACTGGCGTTTTGCGCCGCTGGCATAGGGCTGATTCTCAGTTTTGAACTACAAGGTGCCAACTCCTGGGGCGCCGTGCAAGGGTTGATCTCTGGTGTAACGTATGCCGGGGTGGTTCTCTCACTGCGATATTTACGAGACGAAGACAGCGCCTGGGTCGTGGCAATCGCGCATATTGTCACGGCCTTATGTTTGTTCCCGTATGTGGTCTACCAAGGAATTTGGCCCAGCGGTTCTCAGTGGCTGCCACTGGCCGGGTTCGGGATGCTGCAAATGGGTTTTCCGTACTTCTTATTTGCCCTGGGCTTACGCAAAATCACCAGCCACGAAGCCTCCGGCATCTGCCTGCTTGAACCAATTTTAGTCCCCGTCTGGGTCTTCATCGCTTGGCACAACTCACCCGGCTATCAATCCCCCGCCTGGTGGACCCTGGCCGGCGGTGCTTTGATTTTAGTTGGGCTGGCTAGTAAGTATTTGCTACCGGGTAAGCAAGACCGAAAGTAAACCGTTGGGTGCCATTCGGGCATGGCACCCTGATTTCAATAAAACAACCCGGCGGGCCTCACATTTGTTTAGGTATATTCCTGGAAGGAAGGCTTAATAATCAACTCCGGCACATGGGCTCGGGCCGGTAAGTTACAGATCGACACGATTAGTTCACGGAAGTCTTCTGGCTGTAAAATTCTTGCTCGGTGTTCGGCAGATACCGGGTTCGGGCGCTGATCAAGAATCGGGGTTTCGACTTCGCCAGGGTAAACATTGGTGATTCGAATTCCGTTGGCCGCCTCTTCATTTCCTGCGGCAGTTCCCAGTGCGGTCATCGCAAATTTGGAAGCACAATAGGCAATGCCACCTAAAGAAGAAGCTCGTTTTCCGGAGATGGACGAGATATTAATGATCAACCCATCTTTTCGCTCGCGCATTTGCGGCAGCACGGTATACATCAAGTTATAGCCACCGGTGGCGTTTATGAGCATGACTTTGTCCCACTCTTCTGGCACCATTTCGGCCATCGAGCGTTTTTTGATGTTGATGCCTGCCGCATTGACCAGAATATCGACCTTGCCTAAAGTCTTGTCGGCCCAGTTAATTAGGGCAGTCACGCTCTCGCGGTCCGAAACATCGACGCTATGACAGTGAATTTCATCGGAACTAGCCTCTGCGGCTTTTTCTAGCACCTCAAACCGTCGACCAGCAATGCCCACAGTAGCCCCTGCTGCGGCCAATCCCTCGGCAATTGCGAGTCCTATTCCAGTTCCACCACCGACGATTAAGGCTGATTTCCCACTAAGACTCATCTTCTCACATTCTCCACGAATTTTTTATTGAACGGTGTTTAAGGTTTTTAGATTAAGATAACCAGCTTACCAGAAACTAAGTTGCCGGAAATATGGCGGAAAATATCTTAGATTTCAGCCTCTGACGCGAATTAGAATAGAAAGGGTAATAGCCTCAATCTGAAAAGTTGTTCAAAATTACTGGTTTTCACTACTGGAGAGGGGCTATGCAGTCAGAGTAAACTAGAGAGAGTCAGATATCGGTGATGTTTGGCCACTTATCCCATTGTCGAATTCTCGAAAGCAGCTATGTCGTCAGTTTCTGAGCCAATCGATTCGCGCATCAAGGTGGTAACGCCTGAGAACATTGCGTTCAACTATCAAATCGGGGGACCATTCCGTAGACTGGCTGCGTTCTTGCTGGATCTCGGGATTCGATTGGCGGTGCTCATTGGTCTTTGGATGATCTTAGTCTGCACAGGAATCTTAGAATTCTTGATGAGTATATTAGGATTAGGTGCAGTGGACTTTTCTGCCGCAATTTTTCTTTTGGTATATTTTGCACTCGATTGGTTTTATGGATCTTTATTTGAGACCTACTGGAACGGACAGACGCCGGGTAAAAGATTGCTTAGCTTAAGGGTCTTAAGTTCCAACGGAGAACCGATTAATGGCTTACAAGCATTTGGAAGAAACCTGCTTCGTTATGCAGATATGATGCCTACGGTGCCTGTTCCTACCGAAGCTTTACAAATGCAATTCGGTACACATCCAATTCTTCCCACTTTTTTGGTCGGATTGATTGTGCCATTATTTAGCAAAAGATTTCAACGGCTTGGAGACTTGGTTTGTGGAACCATGGTGGTAATTGAAGATCGAAGCTGGTTGATGAAAGTGGCAAAGGTCGAAGACGACCGGGCTCGTTTGTTGGCCGAATTTATTCCTGCCAACTATGTGGTAGGGCGTAGTTTAAGTAAAGCGATTGCCACGTATGTGGAACGTCGTCGGTATTTCACCACGGCCCGGCGTCGTGAGATTGCCCGGCATTTGGCGCAACCGATGCTGGCAAAATTCGATCTTCCAGAAGATACTAGTTATGATCTATTGTTGTGTGCTGTGTACTACCGCACTTTCCTTTCAGATCAAAGTGCTGATCGAACTTCGAATGAGTCAGAGATATTAACCAATGGGCCTCCACAGGCCTCGACCAATACATTAGACCTCAGTTCATTCAAGCCAAGAATCGGAAACTAAAGGGAGAAGCATTTGAAAGTCGCGGAACTGATTGAACAACGTCGCAGCAACTGGCAAGAGCTAGAGCAGTTGTGTACGACCATGGAGAACAAACGTAAACGTAGTATGACTGCGCGTTCGATCTCTCGATTCGCCACGCTCTATCGGGGCGCGTGCGCCGACTTAGCACTGGCGGACTCGTATCAGTTGCCGCCGAACATTGTCGAATACTTGCATCAACTGGTAGGCAGGGCACACAACCAACTCTATCGCAGTCGGCGGATTGATTGGACTAGCCTGGTAAACAGCCTGATCTTTGAAGTCCCTAGCCATATTTTTCATGACCGTTGTGTTCAAGTTTGTTTCTGTCTGTTCTGGTCGGTCTTTCTGATGTGCGGTTACTTGGCGTCAGGTTCCGACAGTACGTTTGCTGATCAAATCGTCGGTGCCGAACAATTAGATATGATGAGCGAAATGCACTCACGAAGTGTTGGGAATAGCGGATTTACACCTTCTGCGTATATGTCAGCTCGTTATATTCAACACAACACAAGTATCGGCCTGCAATGCTTTGCCTTGGGAATTACCGTGATTGGCGGCCTGGGTGTGTTGCTGTCGAATGCGAGTACCTTGGGTACCGTTTTTGGTTATATGGCCAGCCCCAATGTTCCAGACGATGTCAGCAACAACTTTTTTGAATTTGTAACCGCTCATGGTCCGTTTGAGTTAACCGCAATCATCTTATCCGCAGGCGCCGGTTTACGGTTGGGAATGGCATTGATCAATCCTCGCTTCCGTGATGCGGAACTCAAGGAACACGAACAACCGAATATCGAAAACGATCTGTTCGATAAAATGCGGATGTTGACGTTTAACCGAATTGATTCGCTAAAAATTGCCGCACGACGGGCCTTACCGATCATGGGTTCGGCGGCAGTCATGTTTGGTTTAGCGGCCATGATCGAAGCTTGGATTTCTCCTTCTCCTTTACCGCTGATTTTTAAGCAGATGATCGCAGTGACTTCCAGTGGCATGTTGACTATCTACTTTATTCTGCTGGGTTTCCCACGAAGGGAGCATGATGCAGTTAGATAAAACGCAAATTGCCATTCGTGAACGTGGCCTGTTAGAAATTTATGACTTGGCATTGCTGGTCACTAAATGTTATTGGAAGAGAATACTGTTGTCTCTGGCAATCTTTGGTATTCCGGTTTCACTGCTCAACTTCTTCTTGCTGTACAGCTTGCAAATCGAAGTCGGCGTGTGGGATGTTTCAGCGCAGTTTTTCACACTCACGGTGGTGCTCATCTATTTAGAAGCTCCACTGGTCACGGTTCCGCTAACCATGTTTCTCGGCGATGCGTTATTCCACGACAAGCCCGATTGGCGGCGGGCATTCCTTGGGTTCTGGCCATTAACGCCGCGTGTGTTTTGGAGCATCTTGATGCTCAGAGGAGTCCTCCCAGGGATAGCACTGGTCTATTTCAGCATGTTTGAAGATGGCATCCTGGCGGTCGTCTTTTTAGTGCTGCTTTGTTTATATGCTGTGGTACTCCGCGTGGTTCGCCCTTACATCAGCGAGATTGTTTTACTTGAACGCAATCCGTTAAGATCGAAGAACAAATCAGTCATCACTATCGGACGAAGAAGTTCGGCCTTGCATGGTCCAAATTTTGGAGACATGGTCGTGCGTGGTATGGCGTCGAGTGTCTCGATTTTAATCGTACTGGCAATCGTGCTCAACATTTGGGCCGCACGAGGCTATTTGTTTGGAGCCTGGGGTATCGATCTCTGGTATCTCAACTTGTTGTTGCCACTAGGATTGTGGCTAGTAGTGGCATTTATGAGCGTAGTCCGGTTCCTGAGCTATCTTGATCTGCGAATTCGTCGAGAAGGCTGGGAAGTCGAACTAGTGGTTCGAGCCGAAGCCAATCGCTGGAAAGGAGTCTTATCATGAGTTCACTTTCCTTACGCACAATGATTCGAGTGACTTTGTTGCTACTACTTCCCATCTCGGCAAGTCTTTTCCTGCTTGTACCAGAGGCCAGTGCGCAAAATTTCTGGGAAGAAGATTACGAACCCAACACACTGGATGACCCCATAGGTTCAGGGGAAGAGAGTTTACAGCAGTTACCCCAAGCCCCTTGGTACAATGCCGAGTCAGGACAAGTGCAGCCGGTTGCAGTTTCTGTCACAGCAGAAGATGCAAAAGCTAGCGAGCCAACGACTCGCCCGAGAAAAGATCCCCCTCCCAAACCAAAAAATACTGGCACTTGGAATTGGCCAAGCTGGCTCAATTGGGATTTATCATTCTTGGGTTTTGGTTTCTATACTATCCTTTACATCGTATTCGCGGCTCTGTTGATCGGCTTGGTTATCATAGTGATGCGTACCATCGCGATGTCGAGCGAAGAGGGAATCATGTCCAACAACAGCTTCGCCGATGAAATTACAAGTCATGTAGATCGTGTTGAGAATCTACCATTTCAGTTGAAGCGGCCTGACTCCGACTTCCTCACCGAAGCCCGTCGTCACTACAACGAAGGCAACTATCGTGAAGCCATTGTCTATCTGTTTAGTTACGAACTAGTAGAACTCGACAAAGGCCAAGTCATACATCTAACCAAAGGAAAAACCAACGGGCAGTATCTGCGTGAAATGGGCAGACGCCTCGCGTTACGAGGTATCCTTGAGTTGACCATGAACGCGTTTGAAGATGTATTCTTTGGTCAACGCGAACTCTCAAAACGTCAATTTGAATCTTGCTGGGACCAAGTTGATCAGTTTAAGACACTGGTTCAAGGAGGGGCATCATAATGGCTCTGCGAACATCAAACCTATTCACGATCCTTGCTCTGGTTAGTTTCGTCAGTCTCTGCGGTTGTGGACAACAACAGTCGGACATGAATAGCACTTACGGAACCCGTAGCGGCAGTTCCATTGGCAGCGTGAATGGCACTTGGGTGTTATCTGACATGTTCCAAGAAGCCGGTTATTACACGAGTACTGCCAAACGACTTTCGCCACGAATTTTGCGCAGCGATGTCATTGTTTGGGCGCCAGATACATTCCATGGCCCCACAAGAGAGACCCGCGTCTACTTTGAAGATTGGTTAACCGAGCAAGATGGCCGCACGTTGATTTACATCGGGCGTGATTACGATGCGTCGATTGATTATTGGGAGCAGATGCAATCGCAAGCGACCACTACCGACAAAGCCGATTTTCTGCGGCAAAAAGCGCTGGCCCGACAGTCGTATGATCAGCGAAGAAACCTCATGCCAGAGAAGCAAGATGTCGACTGGTTCGAAATTGTTCGTGATCAACCGCAGACCACCGCAAGAACGCTACAGGGCCCTTGGGCAACAGGTGTAGTAGCCGAGGATGCTGATATCATGATTCGCTCTAAGTACAATTTTCCAGAATCCAAAGAAAATCAAAACGTCAACAAATGGAGTGACGACTTTGTGCTGAGTGAAGTGCTGCTCAAGTCAGGCAAGCATAATATCGTGACGCGTTTGGAAGATGACTATATGGACTCACGAATTATCGTGGTCAACAACGGTTCGTTTTTACTGAACATGCCGCTGGTCAATCCAGAACACCGCGTTTTAGCAGGCAAGTTAATTGAAGAATGTGGTTACGGCAGCAGCGTTGCTTTTCTGGAATCTGGCGAGGACGTGCAAATTGTACACTCTGAGGATAACGCTTCTGGAAACAGCGGCTGGGAATGGCTAACGGTTTGGCCGTTGAATGTCTCAGGCTTGCATTTTGCACTTCTGATGATTGTACTTTGCTTTGCCCTGTTTCCTTACTTTGGACGTCCACGAACCTTGCCGGAAGAACCGACATCGGACTTTAAAAAACATATCGATGCACTCGGCCAGTTGCTAGAAATTACCCAAGATTATGATTACGCTCAACTGAGAGTAAAACAATATCAACAGATGACCAAGACGGAAACGGTTTACCGTCGAGGGCGTTCTAAGAACGGTTAAACGACAGTTCATACCACCACGTAAAAATATCCCAATTCAAAACTGATTCGATCCTTTCAATATTGATTGACATACAATGAATTCACCTGCTTCCGACGTAATCGAGTTTCAATGTGTCCATTGCAGCAAAGTCTTGCGAGTTCCAGTGGCCGCTGCTGGCAAAAAAGCCAAATGCCCCGGCTGTGCCAACATCCAAGAAGTGCCGCCAGAACCCTCGAACAATGTTGCGGCACCAATCAGCGGAGTCGATAATCCGTCTGCCGATCCAATCATCTCCGCACCGACTGGCGAGTCCATCTTTGATTCGGATGTTATGAGTGGCTCTGGCATATCGATAACGTCACCTGCTAGTCCCACTCCAAGCCCACCAGTCGCTCCTCCTGTTGCCCCTGCTGTCAGTGAGCTGACAACGCCTGTTTCGCCAGTAAGTTCGGCAGACAAAATGACCAGCCATCACACGTCGCAAGAGTCAAACACGCCGACGCGAGAGCTGTTCAAAAAGATCACCAGCGAAATCAGTAAAATTTATGTTGGCCAGGAAGAAATGGTCCTCGGCACCCTGGTTGCCCTGTTTTCCAGTGGACACGTATTGATCGAAAGTCCGCCTGGATTAGGGAAAACCTTATTCGTCCGGGCACTAGGGCGAGTCTTAGGCTGTGACTTTGGGCGTGTGCAGTTCACCGCCGACTTAATGCCGAGTGATATTACCGGTGCCCCGATCTTCGATATGAAATCGAATGAATTTCGTTTTCGCAAAGGGCCAATTTTCACTCAGCTTTTATTGGCCGATGAAATCAATCGTGCCCCAGCAAAAACGCATGCCGCTTTGCTAGAAATCATGCAAGAGTTTCATGTCACAGTCGATGGAACAACGCACGAAATTGAACGACCGTTTCTCGTGATGGCCACCCAGAACCCGATTGAGTCGGAAGGAACCTATAATCTTCCGGAAGCTCAGTTGGACCGTTTTATGTTCAAGTTAAATTTGGACTATCCAGCAGTGGAAGAAGAAGCCGAAATTCTGCGAGATCACAGTCGACAGCTTGACATCAACAAGCGGCTAGAAGAAGAACTGGACGTAATTTGCTCTCCTCAACAGATATTAGAAGTCACACTGGCCAATGGAAAGGTGATTGTCGATGACAAATTAATTGACTACATCAACAAAATTGTCCGGCTAACACGCGAGTGGCCACAGTTTCACATGGGTGCATCACCTCGGGCCGGTTTGACACTGATGCAAGGGGCCAGAACTTTGGCCGCATTCTCAGGCCGTGATTATGCAGTGCCAGATGATGTGGTGCAAATCGCGCTACCTGCATTGCGTCATCGAGTGATTCTATCGGCCGAAGCCGAAGTAGAAGGCCATCATGTTGATGAATTATTGACCGAATTGATTCGCACAGTCGAGGTACCCAGACTTTGAGCGAATTCTTTCTACTAGTCGAATCTTGGGTCAAAGATTTCCAGCAATTACCGATCTTGGTGTTTTTGACTTTTGCATTGCCGTTGTTCGTAATGGCCCGATGGCTGCGTACCTATCCCTCGCAGATATTGGCCTTTGCGTTTGTCATCCCTTGCGTGCTGTCGCTGTTGATTGTCGTCGGCATTGATACCTTGCTGATCGCATTAACCATCGACATTGCGTTTATAGCCGTAGGTCTCATTGATTTAGTACGCCTACCACGGGCTTCGCATATTACGATTGAACGTAAAACCTTGAAAGTGGCCTCGCTGAAAAAGAAGCATCGCGTCACGTTGACGGTCTCCAACAAGTCTGGCATCAATATCCGCGCCGATATTCGGGATGATATTCCCCAAGAGTTTGTGGCAGGCCCAGAAGAGTTTGATATTTCAATCAGCGCCAGAAGTCGGTCAACTGTGCATTATGAATTTGAATCAACCAAACGTGGTGCCTTTCAACTGAACTGTGTACACGTACGAATTCGTAGCCCTTGGCTGCTGTGGCAAAGAATCGTCAAGATTCCGTTGGAGACTGTGATTCGGGTTTACCCTGACATGAAGCAACTGGGCGAGTATGCCCTGCTAGCAAGAACGAATCGCTTGAGTTTAATGGGCGTGCGTCGCACTCGAAAAGTCGGACAAGATCACGATTTTGAGCGTCTGCGAGACTACACACCAGATGACAATTACAAACACATCGATTGGCGAACCACCGCCAGGCGTCGCAAGTTGACCGTCAAAGACTATCAAACCAGCCAAAGTCAAAGAATCATTTTCATGATCGACTGTGGCCGGATGATGTCGAACGAGGCCGATGGAATTAGTCTGTTAGATCATGCGTTAAACGCCATGTTAATGCTAGGTTACGTTGCCCTACGCCAAGGAGATTCGGTCGGAGTTATATGCTTCTCAGACAAAGTGCATTCGTATGTGCCGCCTCGCACTGGCGCCAATCACATGAACCAACTTCTGCATTCAGCCTACGATCAATTTCCATCGTTGGTCGAGTCACGTTACGACGAAGCCTTCATGCACTTGCGTACAAATTGTCGTAAGCGTTCGCTGGTGGTTTTAATTAGCAATGTCATCGATGAAGTCAATGCACATCAGATTGAACAATATCTTGGCACACTCGTCGGCCGGCATTTACCGCTGGGCGTGTTGATGCGAGATCACCGGTTGTTCGACGCGGTAGAAACCGAAAAGATGTACGGCAGCCATCTGTTTAAAGCCGCCGCCGCTGCTGAAATTTTGTCGTGGCGGCATCAAGTGCTGACCGACTTAACCCACAAAGGAGTCATGGCCATGGATGTCTTTCCAGAAGACCTGACCGCCAACCTTGTCAATCAATATCTAGAAATCAAAGCCCGGCATTTGCTTTAAAACAGGAGAGCATTTTATGCTCAGCGGCACGCCAGCCGACTTATGAAGTGCAAAAAAAGATGTCTCACGCCAAGACGCAAAGGCGCCAAGAAAGGAAATAAGAAGCTTTCAGCACAGAGAAAACAGAGGGTTGGGTTTCAGACTTCATCTTGTTGATCATGTTTATCTTGTCGAAAAAAAGTTCTCACGCGAAGCCTCGAAGTCGCTAAGAAATATTACTTCACACCTTCTTGGCGCCTTTGCGTGATTTGTTTTTCGTTTCTCTGAGGATAGTTTTATGACACACAAGAAACAACACTTCACTGCTTCGGTGCGTTCTCTTGCCAATACTCAAGCCACACAGCTAGGATGGCCCCTGGTATGTCGCCCTCCTTTTTGAGTTCGGGGATGGTTTTTCCCCAGTAGAAACTGATCCAACCATCGGTGAAACTCCGCGAGCGTTTAATGAACGTGTCCATATCTTCCATGCCTGATTTCAGTGGAAACATTTCTTCGATGACAAGCGGCTTGCCAATTTCATACACCTTCAACGCATCGATGGCCTTATCAACTTCGCCTTTGGTTGGATAGAAATGTACACTCACAAAATCAAGCGGCTTGCCTACTTCCGCATCGTGAAACAGCGGTTTGGCCCCTTTGAATGTCAACGCCCAAGGAATCACGCCGACCGTAATCAGATGTCGGTCATCAACTTCTCGAATCGCACTGCTTAACTCGGCCACCCAAGCCTTGGCTACTTCTTTGCGATCACGCCCTTTAAGATCAAGCGTAATTCGCTGCACGAAAAACTTACCGCCCAAGTTACCGGTTAACCACTCGTTGTCTCCTTCTTTTCCTGCCATCACAGGTTCGTTCATCAAGTCATAACAGAAGACCGCAGGGCTCTCTTTGCAGACCCCGGCAACCGCTTTCCAAAACCGGCATTGCACATCCCAGCGATCCGATTCTGATAGCCCGTCATACCACGGCGGAACGTCTTGTTTGTGATAACAGGCTAGGCCCGTCAAGTCGAGATAAAGCCCGGTCGCTTCCGCCAACTTCACTAACTTGGCCAACTGCTTTAAGTTCGATTTATCAGGCTCTTGGGCCGTCTTCATCGTTTGGCCCAATTGCAAATGAATGCGAACCACATTGCAGCCGAGGGCTTTGATCTCTTGAAAATCTTCGACCACGGTGTCCCAGTCTTGCCAATAGTCTTCCAATAGATCGCCGCCATCGTTGTGATCGTAGTTCACTCCCCAGATAACAAACTTGTTGCCGGTATCAGCTTCGATAAAATGTGTTTTGTCAGGGCTGACTTTTATCCATGGCAGTTGATTCTCGGCAGCCCAAGCCCCGCTTGAAGTGAATAGCAGTGCAAGACAGGTTGAAAGCATAAGAGTGAGTGATAGTTTCATCGATATTCCACCGGTTCAGGCCAATTAGTACTACTCTAAAGTCTAGCGAAAGCTGGACACAGAAAGTAGTTAATAACGTGAAATAGTGGATGCAAACAATAATATTTTGTAGTCTCGCCAGTTTCATGCTACAATAACTGGCCCCAATTGTCCTTTCTTTCTCTTCGCTGGAGCCCATCACAATGTTCCGTTATCACTTCTCCTTTCTGGTCCTGATTCTTGTTTCAACCGCATCCCTTCAAGCCGAAGATAGTGCGTTGGATTTATTTCGCACGCGGATTTCTCCGATATTGAAATCGTCCAATCCTTCGAGTTGCACCGAGTGCCATCTGAGCGGGGTTGATCTAAAGAATTACATCGGAGACACCCAAGAAGAGACGTTTGCGTCGTTGAAAGAGGCAGGGCTGATTGATATGAAGCACCCTGATCAGTCGAAGCTGTTGACCTTTATCAAGCGAGCCCCAGAGAAGCAAACCCCGGTCAGTGAAAAGGCGAGGAACTTGGAATACGAGGCATTCCGTGCGTGGATTCATGCGGCGGTCAAAGACCCTAAAGTGGCAGCTGCCAAAACCGAAACCAATCAGCTAGGGCCAACCCTTCCGCTGGAAGTGATCCGCCATACCCGACAAGACCGCGTCGTCGGTTCGTTTGTTGAAAATGTGTGGACAGAAATTGGCCGCTGCGTTAGTTGTCATTCGGCAGAGATGAATCGAAAAATGATTGGCCGCAACGATAACACCAAAGAAGATATCGACGCCATCTCTTGGGTCGTGCCCCGCAATCCGGCCGCGACCTTAGACAAGCTTTATGAATCGGGCAACATTGACACCGATGACCCTTACGCCAGTTTAATGTTGACCAAACCATCCGGTTTATCGGATCACGGCGGCGGGCCAAAGTTTGCGGTCGGCAGCCGAACCGACAAAAACTATCGCCGCTTTTTGAAAGACTACGCCGCCATTCTGAACGACGAATACCAAGATGCCAAAGAGCTGCCCGAACCTTCCAAACAAGTGGCATTCATCACCAAACAGAACTTGCGAATTGTTGACCTCCCTGAAAAATTTGGCCGCAAGTTACTTCGGGCCGATATCTATCGCTGGCAGGGCGATAAGTGGTCAGAAACCCCTTGGGGAACTGCCGAAAACGCAATCGCCGGCAAACGCCACATGTGGCAAAGCTATGTGCTGGCAACCGCTCCACGTGATTCGGCCAGGGCCAAAAAACTGAAACCAGAAACCCCACTGCCTGGCGGACGCTACCTGATCAAAATCTATATTGACCAAGAAGACAAAGTCAAAGCTGATCGAGACTACGTCCTGGGCCCCAAAGAATTCTACGGCCAAGTCGAAATCAAAGGGCCTTGGAAAGTTGGGTATCAACCGCCAAAGATTATCCATGCCCCAGTGAAGGATTAATGGAAGCGCGTTCTCCTTCTAAGTAATGCTATTTATAGCACGTGGGTTCTGTAGTCTTTATGAACAACAGATAGATATGATCAAGCTCTACACTGGAATCGACAATCAGATGAAATACAACGAAGCCTGGATCGATGATGATTGCGTAGTTCAACACTTCGGAAGAATTGGCACGAAGGGTCGGACAAGATATCATGATTGCAATCCTGCTCTCTCGGATGAAGACAATATATTCCAAGTGTTGAAATCTGCATTCAACAAAGGATACCAAGAGATCGACTTAGACAATCACTCTATTATTATTATTGAGTTTCAAATTATCGGTATGGGATCAGAAGAGGACATTGAGAAACTAAATCGCCTTCAGGATAGGATGAATGAGACGCTGGGATGGACTGGCCTCGGTATGTGTGATGGTGGAAGTGTCGGAAGCGATTCCATGGAAGCCTGCTGCTTTGTTGTTGAGGTTGAAGTTGCAAGAAAAGTAATCGAATCGGATCTTGAAAATACTGAATTTGCAAACTACACTCGCATCTATGAAGAGCAGCGGTGAGTTTGTGAAGAAGTTTCTCTTGCAGAAAATTTAGGTAGCCCTGATACCTAGCCTGCTGTCGACAAGAGGGCATTATGTTTCGCCCAAGTGTATCAATCACTTGCTTCCCACATCACAGCTCACCGAGACACCTCACGAACGCCGAAGGTGTTCTACTCCAAAGCCTAGGGCACGCGAGAATGCGAGGCATTGGAAGCGTACCCTAGGAATGGTTTCGATTTCAGCACCAACGCTGAAAGTGTTGAACAGACGCCCGTGTTTGTAGTACTCCTTCAGAGTACACTTTTTTGGAACCAATCTACCCAGGGTGACGCGACGCAATCGCTGACCCTGGGCTGTGGAGTAAAACGCCGTTGGCGTATTTTGATTCAATACGACATTACTTTTTATCAGAATCAGCGATTTCGCAATTTGGAAAGTTTAGTTGGATTTTTCGATGCCACTCTTCCCGATTTTCAGAAAAGAAAGTTCTACATAATGCAGTTCTTCCATTTTCAATAATGGCAAAATATCAGTTACTGGTGTGTTTGAAAAAGTAAGGAATCCGATAAACTGGATATCTGATAGTGGTGACAGATCACTGACCTGGGTATCTGAAATATCGAGAAACAAGAGTTCCTTCGTGTTTGACAGTGGAGTTATATCCGTGATAGGAGTCGCAGAAAGAATAATTATGCTCAAATTCTTTATCTGCTTAAGAGGCATAATATCCGAAATTTTAGTGTTGGATAGGTCGATATGGCGAAGCTGACCAAGTTGTGCTAGAGGTCCAATATCTGTTATTTCACTGTCCGAAAGATCAATGACCGAGATCGTATCAACAAAGTCATACCCAAACATCGAAATCAGCCATTCAGATTTCTCAGGTGGTGAACCTATTCCGTAACCAGAGAACTGACCCGCATATTGAACAAATCCTCCGTTGGCCTCAACCCAATCAACCACGGCCCGTTGCCGTTGGGCTGCACGGATCTTCATCACCAGCGGTCACAGCAAGACACAAATCACCGCCGTAACGATCATCAGCGTTCGCATGCTGAAACGGAATTTTGGGATGTATTTCATGCGGATTTATTAGAAGGCTGTGATCTTACTGTTGGGCAATGCTTCTTTCAGATCGTCCACTTCGTCTTGACGAACCTTGCAATACATTATGAGGGATAGTTGCTTCAACTTTGTAAAGCGTTTCAGTGGTGTCAATTCCTCAAATGAAATTACACGAAGATGAAGTCGTTCCAATCCTTGGAGTTCTTCCAGCGGTTGAATTTCGGCAACTGGCGTGTTTTCTAAGATCACTGTTTTCAAATGCTTAAGTTGAACAATATGCTGAAGAGTAGTTTTGTCCGCTCCGTACAAGCGAATCGTGTGCAGGTTTTCAAGACTAGAGAGCGGAGATATATCTGGAATATATCCCTCGAATGTAATGCTCTCTAGGTTCTTTAGTTCTGCAAGGGGCGAAAGATCAGACTGAACTGTGAGCGATTTATTTGTGAAAGTAATACTTCTAATACCCTCGATCTGAGCAAGTGGGCTCAGGTCTAACACCGGGAGAATCTCTTGGTTAATTAAATTCATGGTCCGATAATCAAGCTGAGAGAATTCATAAAAACTTGGGCCAATTTGTACATGCTCTACGGTTTCTAAAAAGTTTTCACCAAAAAACCCGCGAATCCATTTTGGAGTACCAGGGCCTTTAGTCGGACCAGAGAAGGGTTTGTTTTGGTAATAGGGTGTAACTCCGCCCGAAGGATATTGAGAAGTATACTGATACTGATATCGGATACTACCAAAATGTTCATGCACCCAAACGACTGTTTGTTGCTGCTTTTGGGCTTGGTTGATGCGTATTCCGGCCAGTGTCGAGATGATCGCAATCACCGCCGTAACGATCATTAGCGTTCGCATACTAAAGCGAAATTTTGGAATCCATCGCATGTTGGCACGATCTTTCGATTGAGGTAGTAGAGTCCCCTAGAAAGATCGTACTATGATTTTGAGCCGTAGGCAACAGAAATGTTCAATTATCGCCAGTTGCCTCGGTATTGCGATTTCCTATTTGTTTAATTCAGCAAACCTATCTTGGAGCGAGAGCACGTTCATGTCTTCTTCTCGTAAGGCTTCCATTGCTTTCACTGCGGCTTCAGCAGCTTGAATCGTGGTGATACACGGAATTCCTTGTTGAACCGCGGCTGCTCGAATACGGCCTTCATCGGTTCTGGCCCCTTTGCCGTTGGGCGTATTCAGAACTAGCGAGACTTCTTTATCGATCATGTGGTCAATCAAGTTCGGATGGCCTTCGGCCAGTTTCTTGACTTGCTCTACTTTGATACCTTCTTCCGCCAGTTTGCGAGCCGTTCCTTCGGTACACATCATCTGGTAGCCCATCGAAGCCAGTCTTCGTGCGATATCGACGATCTGCCCTTTATGGCGGGCTGTTACACTGAGGAAGACCTTGCCATCTTCCGGCTGAGGCAAAATAACTCCAGCGGCCAATTGCGATTTTGCGAAGGCAATCGAGAATCGTTCGCTGATGCCCATCACTTCGCCCGTCGAACGCATCTCGGGTCCGAGTACGATATCAACACCGGCAAACTTGCGAAACGGGAAGACTGATTCTTTGATCGATACATGGGCCGGAATCGGTTCGGCAGTCACACCAAGCTCTTCCAAGGTGCAGCCAGTCATTACTTTGGCGGCAATTTTGGCCACTTGCATCCCAGTTGCTTTGGCAACAAAGGGAACAGTACGACTGGCACGAGGATTCACTTCCAACACATAGACATTAATTTTGCCATCTTCTTGCTTGATTGCATATTGAACATTCATCAGCCCGATGACCTTCAAATGCAAAGCCATCGCTACGGTTGCTTCACGAATTTCCTGAACTACCGGGCCAGGCAAACTATAAGGGGGAATCACACAAGCCGAGTCGCCCGAGTGAACACCCGCTTCTTCAATATGCTCCATGATTCCGGCGACGACAACGTTTTCTCCATCGCAGATACAATCGACATCGACTTCGATGGCATCTTCCAAGAATTTATCGATCAGCACCGGCTGGCCTTGGGCCACGATGAACGCCTCGGCGACATAGCGTTCAAATTGTTTGTCGTCGTAACAGATCTCCATCGCACGACCTCCCAAGACAAAGCTAGGGCGAACCAACACGGGATAACCGACTTGCCCAACCAGTGAGCGGGCCTGATTCATGTTTCTGGCAATCGCGTTGGCCGGTTGTTTTAATTCAAGTTTATGTAACAACTTCTGGAATTTTTCGCGGTCTTCGGCAGCTTCAATGGTATCGACACTGGTTCCAATAATCGGCACGCCAGCGGTGGCCAATCCGCGAGCCAAGTTCAACGGAGTTTGCCCGCCGAACTGCACGATGACTCCATCAGGATTGATGCGATCACAGATGTTCAGCACATCTTCAGTGGTGAGCGGTTCAAAGAAAAGCAGGTCACTGGTGTCGTAATCGGTACTGACCGTTTCGGGGTTACTGTTGACCATGACCGATTCGATGCCGAGTTCTCGCAGTGCGAAACTGGCGTGACAGCAACAATAATCGAATTCAATTCCTTGCCCGATACGATTCGGTCCGCCACCCAAGATCATGACCCGGCGTTTGCCTTCGACCTTGGCTGGCGTTTCGTCTTCGTCTTCGTAGGTCGAATAGTAATACGGCGTGTAGGCTTCAAATTCAGCAGCACAGGTATCGACTGATTTAAAAGTGGCAACTATTCCACGTTGCTTGCGATTCTCTCGGACATCGATTTCGTTGTTGTTTAACAACGTGGCCAGTTGACGATCTGAGAACCCATATTGTTTTGCCATTTTCAGCGTGGCATCGTCAACGGCATCAAGCGAACCAAGTTCGAGCAAATGGTTTTCCATCTCCACCAATTGCAACATTTGATCGCCGAACCACGGGTCGATGCCGGTGATTTCGTATAACTGATCGACGGACATTCCGCTTTTTAGTGCATAACGCAAGTACCAAGGTCGGTCGGCATTGGGAATACTGATTTTGGCGCGGATCTCTTCTTCGGTCGGTTGTTCATCCGTTCCCCAAAGGTCTTTGCCATCGCAGCCAAAACCAAACGCTCCGACTTCCAGTCCGCGTAAGGCTTTTTGGAATGACTCTTTAAACGTCCGCCCAATGGCCATCGTCTCGCCGACACTTTTCATTTGTGTGGTCAACGTGGCATCGGCTTCGGGGAATTTTTCAAAGGCGAAACGTGGAATCTTGGTGACCACGTAATCAATAGTTGGCTCGAAGCAAGCCAGTGTCTCACGCGTGATGTCATTCGTCAGTTCGTGTAAGCGATAACCTACCGCCAGCTTGGCTGCAATCTTTGCAATCGGGAATCCGGTCGCTTTCGAAGCGAGTGCAGAACTGCGGCTTACGCGAGGATTCATCTCGATGACAATCATGCGGTCGGAATGAGGATCGGTCGCAAACTGAATGTTTGACCCGCCTGTTTCCACGCCAATCTCTCGAATGACCGCCAGCGAGGCATCTCGCATGCGTTGGTATTCTTTGTCACTCAATGTTTGGGCAGGTGCAACGGTGATTGAGTCGCCGGTATGCACGCCCATTGGGTCAAAGTTTTCGATGGAACAAATGATCACCACGTTGTCGTCAACGTCGCGCATCACTTCCATCTCGTATTCTTTCCAGCCGATAATTGATTCTTCTACCAGAACTTCAGTTACAGGGGATTGATTAAGACCATCGCGAATCAGGCTATCAAACTCTTCACGATTATAAGCGATGCTAGAACCTGAGCCGCCCATGGTAAAGCTAGGGCGAATCACTGCAGGCAGGCCAACTTGATCGAGCACAACCCGCGCATCTTCAAGCGTTTTCACGGTAGCACCACGGCAAACTTCGAGCCCAATTTTACCCATCGCGGCTTTAAACTGTTCGCGTTCTTCTGCCTTGGCGATGACATCGGCTCGGGCACCGATCATCTCGACGCCATATTTCTTTAGCACGCCTTGTGCTTCTAATTCCATGGCCAAATTCAACCCGGTTTGACCACCGAGTGTTGGCAGCAAAGCATCTGGCTTTTCTTTGGCGATGACCTTCTCAACGATTTCCCAAGACAGCGGCTCAATATACGTGGCGTCTGCCGTATCGGGGTCGGTCATGATGGTGGCCGGATTGGAGTTGACCAACACCACCTCGTAGCCCTCTTCACGCAAGGCTTTGCAAGCCTGAGTACCGGAGTAATCAAACTCACACGCTTGTCCAATAACGATCGGACCAGAACCAATAATCAGAATCTTGTGGATATCGTCGCGGCGTGGCACTTGCTGTTTTCCCAAAAGGGTCGTTAATTCAGGCGTCAGGCAAGGTGTTCGAGGTTTCAAACAAGACCCTACCCAAACTAGAAAGCGGTATAAAATCTCTTCAATTTAACCCGACTCGGCAGGTCAAAACAAGGGGTTAGAGCATCGGGTTTCTGAGTAAATGAAGGCCATTCCCTACTACAATCGACACCCCGAGAGGAAAAGAAATCCCAGGATTCTCGGCTCGGATAAGCTTAGGGTGAACAAGAGGAGACTGTAGCGGGCTTAAACAGAAAGATTTGGCATTTCAATGTCATTTAAGAATCGGGCGGATTTCGGTCATAGAGACCCAGCCGAAGCCTAGATTGGTGACAGTTATCCGTAAAAACTTGGCGGTTGCTTGGAACTTGTGCTCGCTTTTCTTCGTGACTTGTTTGCTTTCTAGCTGATCGACTACGGTTTGCCACGATTTGCCGTCAGTTGAGACTTCCACTTTGTGATTGAACCACGTTGGGTTTTTCCAGTCGATGGTAAGCCCTGCCAGGTTTTGGGGTTCTTCAAATTCAACTTGCCACCACTGGGGCACAGCGTCTCCATTGCCGGCCCAGCGTGTGGTGTGCTTGCCGTCAACGGCGGCCTGGGGCGGATTGCCTTGCTGGTTGGATGATGCCGAGACCATTCCCAGTTTTGTTTTCACCGGTATGGTCGCGGATTTGGATGATTGTTTTGGGCGTGATTTGGGTTTAGCGGGCTTTGATTTTGCTGCATCGTAATTAGGGTTCACCGTTGGCATTTGTGCGTCGACAGATTTTCGCCATGCTTTTAAATCTTCGAGCATTGACTTGGCCAGTTGGATTTCAGTGTCGGCCAGATCGTTCTTTTCAGCAGGATCTTTTTTCAGATTGTAGAGTTCCAATTTTCCATCTTCAAAAAACTCAATCAGTTTCCAATTGCCTTGACGTATGGCTCCATACGGATTGGTGCGATGATAGTGCGGGTAATGCCAGAATAGTTCGTTGCGATCAATGTTGCCTGACTGTTTCAGCAGTGAAGTCAAGTTGACACCATCCAAATGTTGATCTGGTTTTTGTGCCAGCCCGGCCATGTCTAACATGGTCGGATAAAAATCGGTGCCAATGATGGGCGTATCACAAATAGAACCTGGTTGAACTACGCCGGGCCATTTGACAAAAGTTGGCTCTCGGGTTCCACCTTCATAAGCCAGGGCCTTTGCTCCACGTAATCCGCCAGAGCTTTGTTCGGAGGTTCCGCCGTTGTCACCAGTGAAAATTACCACGGTGTTTTTATCCAGATTCAATTCTCGCAATTTCTTCATCACGCGGCCGACACTGTCGTCGACGCTTTGCAATAATCCAGCGTAAGCAGGGGAAACCCGTTCGTTGTTTTTATTCTCGAAACCTTTGGCCTTGTTCTTATATTTTTCGAGGTACTCCGGCTTGGTCATAATCGGCCCATGTACCGCGTAGTACGAGAGATAAAGCAAAAAGGGTTCGTCTTTTGAATCTTCGATAAACTTTTCGGCATAGTCGGTCAGATTATCGGTAAGGAAGTCGCCTTCTTTACTGCCTTCGATATTGGGCATATCAAAAGGGTGAAAGTATTTGCCTGGGCCTTTGGGTTGTCCCCATTCGCGTCCGCCGATGTTTTGATCAAAACCGTGAGAATCAGGGTAGTGTTTATCGAACAGGTCCGGTTCTCGATTAGGCATCAAGTGCCACTTGCCGAAGAACTGGGTTTTGTAGCCTGCTTCTTTTAACGCTTCCGGCAAGGTGATCAGACTGTGATCTATTTTCATTTTCCAATCTGGAATCAATAGCTTAGGGTTGCCCTTGCCGTGTCCTGCGATCCAATCGGTCAAATGCAATCGACCAGGATACTGCCCGGTGATAATGGCCGCCCTGCTTGGCGAGCAAACCGTGCATGCCGAATAGGCGTTGGTGAACTTCATCCCTTCGCTGCACAGTTGATCTAGGTTGGGTGTTTCGTGAAAAGTGGCCCCATAGCAACCAAGATCACCCCAGCCGAGGTCATCGACCAGAAAGAAAACAAAGTTCGGTTTCTGTGCGGCCTGAGTTGTTGAAGCGGCAAAAACCGCGACGAAAGCCAGAAGATAGATACGGAGTCGCATGGTTGATTCCTTGGGAGTCACAAATATGGATTGAGGTGTGCCCTGCGTTGGGACTTCTATTGTAATTCAATCGGGTCATGTATGTGCGGCCCCAATCATCGTGTGCTTTGGTGACTTATTGGGTATAGGCAGTATTTACCACTGGTTTGCTGTGATGAAGTGCTGGTTTTTGGATAAAACACTCAGAATCTTGGCAACCTCATGAGAAATCTCTCGTTAATGTACATTGTAGCCCAAGTGTGCTAATTGCCACCGGGGTTACAGATCGTCTAAAATCTGACGATTGACCTTTACTAGTATTGCAGTGTAAGAATTGGAATAAACAGATGACCATAGAGTCGATTGGAAATGCGAATCAGAGCTTCGAATTCAAAATAGATGGGAAAGAAATCGAAGACCTCTATCTTGATTCCTTTCACGGCAAGGAAGGAATGTCTCGACTCTTTTCTTTTGAATTAGTTTTGTATTCAGAAGATTTGAGTCTAGGTCCTAAGGATTTTTTGAACAAAGAGATTAGTTTTTGTGTAAAGCAAGAAGATTCCCCGCAATGGTACAACGGTGTAGTCCAGCGGTTTCAGTACGGCGGCTTCATTGCGGCTGAGATCGTTGAGTACCGCATCACGGTCGTTCCCAAAATGTGGATACTAACTAAGAATCGAAAGTATCAAATATTCACTGAAAAGAAAGCTTCGGATATCATTTCATCGATTCTTTCTGAAAATGGAATCTCGGGATCATCGATAGCAACTACAAACACAGTCCATGAGAAGTGTACTCAATATGGTGAGAGTGACTTTCATTTTATCTCTCGATTAATGGAACAAGAAGGACTGTTTTACTACTTCAACCATAGTAACGGATCTCACGATCTTGTCATCGAACAAGGAAAGGGCTGGCAAGGTGGATCCCCAATGAAACCAAGCATCGATCAGTTCTATTCTGTCAAGCCTCAATACGAATTGAGAAGCCATGAAACGAAAGCAATGGCTTACGACTTTGTCAAAGATGTGAAGTTGATTGAAAAAAAGTCGCCTTCAAAAGATTCGGATGTCAAAAAACATGGTGCAGGAGAACTTCAAGAGTACACAGGTATCTCAAACAAAAGTATCTTGAACGATTATGCTGATGCCAGGATGTCTACCGAAGAGTCGCAATATGCAAAGGCTTCGTTTACTACTTTTGATTCTAGCATCAGAATGGGAAACGTAATTCAGTGCAACGATTTTCCCAGTCTGGATTCAAGCGATGCGTGCAGCTTAATCGATTCAGACTGGATTCCGATTGAATTAGAGACGCATGCATTCGAGCAAAATCGCATCTCAAATATCGAAGAAAATAAAACTTTCCAAGAAAAGGGAGAGTTCTTTATCAGAGAAATGAATTCAGGCGCGAAGGAATTAGATCGCGTGTTCGGAGACCTTGAACTCGATTCTCCTTATCTCTTGAAAGCAGAAAATTTTGTCGATCTTTGTAGTAAAAATACAAGAGAATTCACTCCATTTTTCAACCGGATGCACTGCCTCCGCAAAGGCGCCAACCTGACCCCCCCGCGGATTACGACCAAACCGGTAATCTCAGGCGTGCAAACCGCACGTGTGGTAGATCACTCCGATCCAGATCCAGACAAGATTGGCGGGAGAATAAGAGTCCAATTCTTCTGGCATGAGAAAGAAGACTCTTGCTTCGCTCGCTTGACGCAGCCTATTGCAGGTAGCGGCTGGGGTTTTATGGCCATGCCACGTGTAGGGCAAGATGTGGTAGTAGCCTTCGAACAAGGTGATCCTGATCAACCGGTGATTGTTGGCAGTGTTTACAATGGGAAAAATCATCCTTCGTATCCAGAAACAGAAGATTGGAGCAAAACTTATTTCCGAGATGAAAAAGGGAGTGAAATCCTATTTGATGAAGAAGGCCCAGACGGAGCACTTCTTTCTCTCAAGGCGATCGAATATCTCAAACGCGAAGTCATGAAAGACATGAAGAGTGAAATTCATGGTGACAAAAAGGAAACTATAGACGGTGAACGCACCACTAAAATCACAAGAGATGACACGCTTGAAATCACAGGCGACCACACCACTAAAGTTACACAAAATGAAAAACTGGATGCCCTGCAAATTGAAATCACTGCCAAAACGACTATCAAGTTAAAAGCGGGGGGGAGTTCCATCGAAATCGGCCCTGGCGGAGTGACGATTAAAGGACCGGTGATCAATTTAAATCCTTAATCGTACCACTAGTTCAGGTGTAAGATCCCAATAGTTTAAAGTCTGTATACTTAGTTAAAACCAAATTAATATCGTAAAGGAGAAACCAATGCCCCCTGCTGCCAGAGTTGGAGATATGCACGTTTGCCCTAAGGTAGAACCTGGTCCGGTTCCGCACGTGGGTGGACCAATAATGCCATTAGGATCACACAATGTTTTAATTGGAAGCATGCCAGCGGCACGTAAAGGAGACATGGCAACTTGCACAGGCCCGCCAGATACCATTTCTCAAGGTTCTGCTAACGTGATGGCCAATGGCATGCCAATGGCTAGAATGTTAGATTCATGTAACCATGGTGGGATAATTGTCCAAGGCTTTCCTATGGTCATAGTTGGCGGATAATAGAAAAACCTCATCAAAGAATAACTGATAAAATTATGCGTGCTCGCATCACCATCGAATCAACCGGCGACAAACCAGTTGGAACTCGTATCCGAATTGAAGAAGGTCAAGTCGTCCGCTTCGGTCGCCACGCTAGTGCCGATGTGACCGTGGCCGATAATCAAATCTCGGGCCTGCATTTTGCACTCCAGTGCGATGCAGCACGCTGTAGAATTCGAGACTTACAAAGCACCAACGGCACGTGGGTCAACGAGATCAAAGTGAATCTCATCGAACTGACCGATGGCGATACCTTTAAAGCAGGCAACACAACCTTTAGCATTTCGTTTGAAGGGAGCGTGAATCAGACGGTCAACGACCCTGAAGTCTACCCTGAACTGCGTGCATTACAGGCAAAAGAAGAAGCAAACACTGGCCCGGCTGTGGGCGCACCAGAATTCCAGCCTGCATCAATGGATGCACCGCACTTGGGTCTTGATCTCAATCCGGCTCCGCTTGATGTTTCTTCCGCACCTGTTGTTAATCCAAACATTGTTTCAGATGAACCTGCGGCTGCGGTTGATCCAGGCTCTTTGCCCGATACCGGTGCTGACCCTGTAGCTATCGTGCCTGCTGAAATGTCTGAAGCGAATGTAAGGCCGGTTTCTCGAATGATCTTGAACTTTCAAGATCAATCAGGCCCTCGTCGCGTGTGGCTCGTTCCAGGTCAAACCGTGATCATCGGTCGAACAGAGATGGCCGATGTCACCGTGACCGGCGATGGCCAAATTTCTTCGGCCCACTTTGCGGTCGATTGCAATGCCGAGAAGTGCAAAGTGCGTGACTTACAAAGTCAAAACGGCATACTGCTTAATGACACAAAAGTCCCTCACGCTTCCATCTACGATGGTGACCAGATTCAAGCGGGTGACACGCAGTTCATTGTCCAAGTACAGGGAGGACCAGAAGCTCCAGGCGCTGCACTACGAACTTGGAGCCCCGGTAATCAGGCCGAAGCTCCATTGGCTGGTAGCCACCAGTTCGCCACTTATCATAAGACGAAAATCAATGACGAACTCTTTGCCTTTGAGCAAGTAGAGAGTGATCCACCGCCCATTGAACTGATTCGTCGTCTGGCCCGCAACCGCACCTTTTATTTAGTGATTGATCCTTTGAAAGTAGGCAAGATCAGTTCCCAAATCGATAGCGTTGAAACTAAATACCTGATCGATTGGGTACCTGAAGTCACTGCCGAGGCCATGTCTCCGTTGATCCACAAGATCTGTGATGTCGAACAAAATATCGACTATCTTTCCGAAGTCTGGGGAAGAGACGGCGCAATGTTGTTCTTCCCTGTGAATGACGATGGTCCGCTGTTTGATCACTTGATTTCGCTGGCCAAGTATTATCCCGAAGAAAGCCAATTACCAGAAGGCGTCACCGAAGCCCCCCCTTCGATGTTGATCTATTACTGGCCCAGCGTGTTAAGCATGCTGATCGTGAACAAAAACTTTCCACTGGCCAAACGTTTCTTAGAAAACGTCGAGTTCGCCGTCGGCCAAGGTGAATCGCCAGAAACTTGGAAAGCTTATGCCCGCAAACCATTTCAAGAGAAATTGATCGCTGCTGGTTTCATGGAATTCACGGAGAGTGAAGAGGAACCTGAAGAACCGCCTGTGGAAGATGATTCAGGTGAATCAGCGTCACAAGACGCCTAGCACTCCTAGTGAATTAATGAAAATTATTGAGAAAAACGACATCTGCTATCCCTACGCAGGCGCGAGGACCACTGGCATTAGAATTGGCGGAATCGCACTCTGCACTCTCGTATCAATTGCCGCCTTCTGTTTCACACCCTTGATCATTATGATGCTCTATTTTGTGATTTGGGTAATTGGATTGGAGTTGTTCTTTTTCTATTATCGATCGATGCGATTAAATATATTTAACAACGGAGAGCTCGTTCAAGCAGTTGTGGACAACAAAAGAATTATCGAGAAAGTTTCGATCTACAAACTATCGGTTGAGTATGAGTTCAACGAAGTTCGTTATCAAGCTTATTCATCAGTCCCGAATCGTTTTTTCCTCTCGGTTAAGCTAGGTAGTAAAATTAGCATCAAAGTGGACCCTCGTTCGCCAAAGCGCTGGATTCCTTATGAATCGTAGATTATCTACCCGCTCTAGCTCTCTCGGTTTCTTTCCAGGCGTTTAGATACTTGAGAAACCCTTCTTTGACTTGGGGCGAAGCGGCATCAATTGCAGCCAGTGATTTCATGTCGATCAGATTTCCGTTTTTCTGTTGATACAAATGGGCCGCTTGCGAAGCGATTGCTTGATCAAACCCAGAAAGCTGCTTGAGTAGTTTAGGCAGATTATTGTTTGACTCATTTACGATCTTCTCCGCATACACTCTTGCCGCATCGGCTTTGCCGTTGTTGTCGGCATCGACCCAAGCGGCTCCGCTACAGCCGATCAATTCAGCAGTAAACTTGGGCGAAAGCGGCTGGTAAGGCTTGGCGGTCTTCCAGTAGTTACCCTTCACACCAGGGCCACGGGCAATTGCGACTAAGTGAACATCATGGTTAGGAGTGTCGATTTCCCAGTTGGCGGTATGAATAACACCATTTTTGGCTCTCGATCTTTTCATTGAGCCATACGTGTCTAACTTCTCATCGATTCTCTTCGTAATTTCTTCACTTCGGATCAGCTGCCCATTGGCATAAAGTTCCACCACCGAAGCATCAACCCAATGCGGGCCTAGCACGCGAACTTGAATCCTCAGTTTCTCGCCATTGGTCTTTACCAGGTCACCCGAACTATATTTCCCATTGATCTTCATCTCTGCCAATAAACCGTAGCTTACCATCACCTTGCCAGCGACGAAGTTTTCTACCGCTTGATCAATGTTGATTTTACCGGGAACATAGTCATCGGCTCGAATATACGTTCGCCCCTGACCAACAATATATCGGGTCACATCGTGCGAATCACTTGAACCAACCGGCGTGACTTGATATCCGCGATTTAATAGTGCCATCCAATCGTGAAACAACCGCATGATATCGGTTTGGGTTGCGCCAGAGTTGATGACTTCCATCGCATTAAATCGCATGTCCCAGCCATCTAAGTTTTCGCCAACGACATCGTTAAAGTACTCAGGCGAAAAGGGCTTCGTTCCGCGATGAACATCACGGGCATGATTCAAAATCGCAATCTTGACACCAGGTGTGCCGTAGATCGAATCAAGTGTCTCCTTCCAAACCGAAGATTTATAATTCGGCGGCGCGGCACCTTCTGCAAATGGAAAGACATTGAAGTGCCCTGTTTGCGTAGTGACTTCGTCTCCCATGACAGGCGTAAAGTATTGGCTGACCCCCATCTTCTCGGCCCAAGGCCGGGTATCAATCACCACGTTGTGATCGGTCGTAATCGGCAGTTCAATTCCTTCCCCTGCCAATGTGATCATCCGTTCTTCAACGGTCGAATCCCCATGGCCAGAGTGTGTGCGGGTGTGGGTATGCGTATCACACGCGACATAGCCAGGGGTGGGAACTTCTCGTCTGAGGTAAAGATAGAGCACTTGCGCTTCATCATCTTTGCATTCAAAGGAGTATTTGCGTACGGAGTACTCAAATCCGCGGCTAGCATACAGGGTGTATTTGCCTTTGGGCAGATGAAATTCGGCTTTTCCAGTACTAGTATAAATCACGCCAGGACGAACGGCCATGTGATCATTAGAAACTGCATCCGTATCAAACAACGACCCGTTTTCATCCACAATCGTCAATCGGCCCGGTGAGTATTCTTTCGTGTCGAACATCTTTAGATGAACTTCGATATCAACCTTCGAGAAAAGCTCCTGCTTAGATTTTGCATAGAGCGTAATATCCCCTACCAAAATGTCATCGGCAGCAACACCTTCTTTCGTACTGATCGTCAGTCGATTGGTTCCCTGTTTTACACTGGTCGGTGGAACTTCAATAAAGTGGACGATATCATTTTCATCTCTGATGAGCGTGCTGATGGCTCGGTCATTAAACCGCACGGTCCATTGTTGTTTGATGTCTTGTTGTCGCAATCGCAAAGTCCAGCCGGTTGCTTCTTTTGCTCCCAGTTTTTCTTTGTCAACTTGAAAGATCTGCTCAAACAGTCGGGCATCGGCGGTTTCACTAAACTCGGCCCATTCGCGTGGCTCTGCATTTCGCAGGTGTAACATGCCGGAGTGGATTGCGACCGATGAAGGATCGGCAGAGTAGGCCAGAGAAGAGAAGGTCAGCAACAGTAAAATAGTAGAGAGGGAGTGTCTCATTGGATTACCTTGGATTTGAGTAGAACAGCCCTAGTATAAACCAAGCGGCATCAACAATCACCCATGCGATCAATTTGCTTTAAGAAAATCAGATGCTGTAGAGAAAAGAGCCCACAATAACAAGATTCTTGCAGGCTCCTATGAAATGGTTTACGCTTTTGATTATGGTGCAACAGTTGGAGATCTCTCTTGTTTTGTAACCAAGGGCGCGATCATTATCCCGCCCACAAATGTCACTACAAGGGGAATCAAGACGCAGATTGCACTAACGGGATCGGCTGGCGTAATCGCCACTGAAAACAGAGCCAGTAAGGTCAGTGAAATGACCCACAATCGATAGCGAGTTCTATCGAAAAACAAGGTAGAAACGGCAACTCCGAGAACTAACATCAGTTCCAAGGCACCAACACTGGGATACCACATAACAAATCCTCCGGGAAATCGTGTAAGATCAAACGGCTACTTGCGAAAGCCGGTTATCTCCCGGAGGGGAATAAGCGGAACATAGCAGCAAACGACCCTTTTAAGATACCATAAACATATAAAACGAATCAAGAGAAATATGAGCGAACTTCAAATCAGGGCCTTTCAAGAAGAGGATCAAGCTGCCGTGATTCAACTCTGGCGAGACTGCCAGTTAGTACGATCCAATAATGACCCTGTGAAAGATATTCAACGGAAGCTCAAAGTACAGCGTGAGTTGTTTTTAGTGGGCGAAATCAACAACACAATTGTGGCCAGTGTAATGGCTGGCTACGACGGACATCGTGGTGCGGTAAACTACTTGGCCGTACATCCTACGAAGCAGCAACTCGGTTTCGGCAAAGAGTTAATGAGCGTCGTCGAACATCTACTCGATGAACTCGGCTGCCCTAAAATTAACTTGCATGTACGTACCAGTAATTCGGAAGTGATTAAATTCTACGAATCACTCGACTACCAAATTGATGACGTTTACTGCATTGGCAAACGACTTGAATACGATGAGTAGTTTCTTTATCGGCTCAACTTCCGCTGATCGAGTCGATCACCCGCTGGTATGCGTACGGGCAAGTTCAGCCCATCCGATTCGGCAAACTCGCGGAACATTTGCTCTCGCAGTTCTTTGATCTTCTCTTGATAAGCGGGAATGTCGATCAAATTGTGCCGCTCGATTGGGTCAGTTTCTAAATCATAAAACGCATCAATATCCCAGACACCTTGAAAGTAAACGTACTTGTAGCGATCGGTCCGAATGGCAAACAGCGAAGGGGTAGCCGGGAAGTTCCACTCCCACTGGTATTCGTACAAAATATGATCCCGCCACGGCTTCTCTTTACCGAATAGAAATGGGGCAAACGAATCACCATCAAACTTGGCCGCTTGCGGAATCTCTACACCAGCCAGTTCTAGTACGGTAGATGCGATATCAAAATTCTGAATCATCTGCGAAATTTCTAAGCCACCCTGCACACGACCTGGTGCCCAAACTAATAGCGGCACACGAATCGATGTTTCAAAGGCGTCGCGTTTGTCGTAAAAACCATGTTCGCCGAGATGAAACCCGTTGTCGCCCATGTAGAACACAATCGTGTCTTCGGCCATTTTTGATTCGGTTAAGTGGTCCATGATGCGGCCGATATTTTCATCGAGACCATGCACGGTTTCGCAGTAGTCATAAAACAGTTCGTCCAAGTCAGGCACAGGGTCTTTGTCAAAGGGCCCCGTTTCCATGTGATCGATTCCATGAATCGAGTATCGACGCTGACGCACCCAATTCGGTTGCGTGCGATAATTGCGTTCGGTGTTGGCCATCGTTTCGGGGTAGTCAATTTTATTGCCGCGATACTTGCCCTTGTTTCGCTTCGCTGGTTGAAACGGGTAATGAACCGCCTTGTAAGCCAAATGCAAAAAGAAAGGTTCGTCTGATTGCTTTCGCTCTTTGAGCCAGTCGATGGAAAGGTCGGTCAACACATCGGCATTGTACCGGCCTTTGAATTCTTTGGTCGTTCCGTTGATGTTCATCACAGGATCAAAATAACTGCCCTGCCCTTTGAAACTCATCCAGTCATCAAAACCAGGCCGTGCTTCGTCGTGCCCGTGACCCATGTGCCATTTGCCGATGAACCCGGTATGGTAGCCAGCTTGCTGTAAGTACTGCGGATAGAAGATCGTTCCTTCTTGCACCGGTCGTTGATTATCAACCACTTTGTGATGGTGCATGTATTGCCCGGTTAAAATCGAAGCCCGGCTGGGAGAGCAAAGCGAAGTCGAGACAAACGCGTTCTTTAAATGGGCTCCCTCGTTGGCCATGCGATCAAGATTCGGCGTCTCTAAAAAGTCCGGCGATTGCGGCATGAAGCTCATGAAATCGAACCGGTGATCATCACTGAGGATAAAGATGATATTCGGGCGTTTGTCTTCCGCAAATGCACTGGCAGCAGTCAACAGAAAGAAGGCAAGCACCAAGGGCCGTAAGTGGTTCGATAAGTAATTCATGGGAAGTCCATCAATGGGGTAGGATAAATTTGCGAGCAGTTATTCTATTCTAGCTTGAACTACCAGTGAAAATCAAAGATAGAGGCATTACTTTTTCAAATCTTTTTTGATCTGCTTCATTTCAGCAGCCTGGGGCAAATCTTTGTAATACGGATCAAGCGGGTAACAGCCAGAGATCACCCCGTGGCGTGGGGCCGTGGTGCAATCGCTAAAAGTACGGCATACCTTTTTGCGTGTCATCGTGCCGTCTCGCAAAGTTTGGGCTGGCAAGTCAGGGAAAGAAAGCACCATGCGGCCTAATCCTACGCTGTCGGCCCAGCCTTGGCGGACGACTGCCTGTGCCACATGCGGCAAGTAATCTTGCAGATAGGAATACCCTGTGCCAACCAGCGGCAAGCCTGGCACGGCCAGTTTGCACTGGCGGGTTGCTTCTATCTGCCGGGCCACGCCAATCAACGGGTCTTCAGGCGGCAAGTATCCATCACTCGGCGGAAAAATGGCCGGCCTTTGAATGTGCGGATTATAATAAGGGCTGCCGCAACTCAAGTTCACTGAGAAGACGCCCAACTGTTTGAGAAGCTTCAACAACAGAATCGGTTCTTCCAGATCAAGTTGCAGCGGGGCTTCAGCGTTGGTGCCAAACCCGTATTGATAAGGAAGCAAACCACTGGCGTCCATCGGCTGTCCGACTTCTTGGCTGGTTTGATACGGCAAAATATCGAACACACTTAACCGCACCCCGATCTCTAGTTCAGGGTGTTCTGATTGAATTCGTTGAATGATGGTCGACAACAGACGAGTTCTGCCTTGGAAGTCACCGCCATATTTTCCTTCGCGGGTTCGGGCCGATAAAAATTCATGCAGTAAATAACCATGACACGCTTTGACATCGACAAATTGAAATCCAACTTCCTTGGCCAAGCCCGCCGCGCGAACGTAGTTGTCAATCAAGGGTTCTAATTCATCATCGGTCCAGACTACCGAATCATCGTTGGGATCGATTCCAAACTTGCCATCCAGCAGTGGGTGATGATAGGCAATGCGGGGTTCTAGTTTTTTCTTGTCATAAGGGCGGCAAAATCGACCGGAGTGCGTAAGCTGCAAACCAGTGACAAAATCGGAAGTTGTGCCGAATGATTCTTCGTGCGCCGACATCAGGGTGTCAAACAATTGGGCCAAGCCGGCTTTGTTTTCAGGGATTGCCATCGTCTGATTCGGGTTGGCCCGCCCATCAGGCTGAACGGCTGCCGCTTCTCCACCCCAGATGAACTTGGCACCAGAGAGCCCAAAGTTGCGCCAGCGATTCAAAGTGAATTCAGTCGGCGATCCATCGGTGTTGGCATCCCAGCCTTCCATCGGATGAATGCACCAGCGATTGCCGGCAGTCAGATTGCCAAGTTTTAAAGGTGCTGCCAGCGGAGAACCTTGTTCGGCGGTTAAGATCTCTTGATCACAAGGCAAGTCGATGCCCAGCGATTCAACTCGCTGTTGAAAATCTTCGACCGTCTTGAGTTGAGCTACTTTGATGTATTGTTGATTCATGTTTTGACTGATTTTGTTGAATTATTTGGACGAAGCGACAGGTCGTAAATTACTATGAGCAAGCCGGAACTTCTTTTCACCGGCACCCATGAAAAACTGGACTACCGCGGTCCGTTTGGTGTTTTCTCCGCTTAGAGCAATGATTTTTCCGAGGCCATATTCCTCATGCGTCACGATTTGACCTTGCTTGAAGGCATTGGGCGACACTGGTTCTTGGCTCGCACTGCTTGAATCTGCACCTAGCATATCAGCGGCAGTCATCACATGGCTGGAAGACTCAAACGGGCTTGTTTGCTGTGTTGTTGTGGTTTCGCCGGTGCTGTCGAACTGGTCGATTTCAAATTCTGGCTCGGGTTGAAAAAATGAATCTTGAGCAACCGGAACATGGGCCTCGTGAATTTCCATCTCGTCACGCGGCAGTTCCATCAGAAACGGGCTGGGCACTGTCATGTGGCGGCGCCCTCGGAAGTCTCGATACTGGGCCGTGCTGATATAAAGATCTTCTTCGGCTCGCGTAATTCCCACAAAGAACAACCGACGTTCTTCTTCCAGTTGCTCTGGTTTTTCGCGAGAACGTTCGTGCGGTAGCAACCCTTGTTCCACTGCCACAATATGCACCACTGGAAATTCAAGCCCTTTGGCCGCATGCAGCGTCATCAAGGTGACTCGATCTAAATCACCATCAAAATCATCGGTCTCGTTGACCAGGGCCTTGTTCTCTAGATATTGCTCTAAGGTTCCATCATGCGGATGGTCCATGTCGAATTCTCGGGCCGATGAGAGCAGTTCCTCAATGTTCTCCAACCGGGTTTGATCCTCGGTATCGGTCGAGTCTTCAAATTGTTTACGAAAACCGGCCTCGTTGATAATCACGCCGAGGATCTGTTCCACTGGGTCATTAATTCTGATGCCCATTTTATCAAATAGCGTCACGAACTTGGCAACTGCGAGTGCCGAGCGATTGCTCAATGATTCGATCATGCCAGCCTCTCGCGCGGCTTCCAGCATCGTCAGTCCATGCTTTAACGCATGCAATCGCAGCTTCATGATCGTCGCTTTGCCGATGCTACGTTTGGGCGTGTTGATAACACGTTCTAACGCCACATCATCGCTCGGATTGTTCATCAGCAACGTATACGCCAGCACATCTTTGATTTCTTTCCGATGATAGAACTCTACGCCGCTGACAATCATATAGGGCACACCCTGGTTGCGTAGTGCGTCTTCATAAGTTCGTGACAACGCATTGATGCGATAGAAGACCGCAAAGTCACGTGCCCTGCGTTTGCCTTGGGCAATTTGGGCCGCAATCCGCTGGGCAATGGCGCCGGCTTCTTCTTTGTGGTTGAAGTACGAAGTCAGTTTGACCGGATCGCCCGGCTGGTTTTCAGTAAACAGCTCCTTCTTCTTGCGTTTCTTGTTGTTCGTAATCAGGGCATCGGCCACCGATAAAATATTCGGCGTGCTGCGGTAGTTTTGCTCTAAACGAACCACTTTGACTTGTGGGAAGTCTTTCTCAAAGTCCAGAATGTTCTTTAAACTGGCACCCCGCCAACCATAGATCGATTGATCCGGGTCACCAGTGACGCCTAAGTTCGGGTAGTCTCTCGAAAGAGCCCTGACCATTAGGTACTGCACAAAGTTGGTGTCTTGATATTCGTCGACTAATAGATACTTAAATCGCTCATCAAGCGAACTGCGAAGTTCTTCGTTTTCGACCAAAATTCGGCAAGCGTGCATCAGTAAATCATCGAAATCGACCGCGTTCGATTTCAACAATGCCTTTTCGTACAATGGGTAAATGCGTTCAACAATGGAACCAACATCGTCGCCGAGACGCCGTTTATAACGCTCGGCGGTTACCATGTTGTTTTTTGCGTGACTGATTTCCTTAGAGATCTTTTCCGGCGTGTAATGGGCCGTGTCGATATCGGCTTCTTCGATCGTTCTTTTCAACAGTTGCATCGAATCACGTGTGTCGTAGATCGAATAGTTGGAAGCGAGACCTGCGTATTCGGGATACTGACGTAACAGTCGGGCACAAAAGCGGTGAAACGTGCCGAGCCAAACCGATTGCTGCGGCACCAACCGGTCAAGCCGCTGCCGCATTTCATCGGCCGATTTGTTGGTAAATGTCAACGCGACAATTTGATGCGAGGGCACACCTTGTTCCAACAGATGTGCAATTCGGTGCGTGATGACTCTGGTCTTTCCACTACCGGGCCCTGCCAACACTAACAGTGGTCCATCGACATGCGTGACCGCATCAATTTGTGGTTGCGTAAGAGATTCGAGTAAGCGATTGGTCATCTGTAATTCTTTGTATTATCGATCAACGCTTGGTAGTCTATTTACGAAGTGCAAAGCGTGAACGAAGTAGGAAAGCTGCTAGCAATTATTTTGAGTAGTTTCCACATTTTTATGATAATTAGCTATCATAAACGGAATCAATTGCTATATTAAGTAGACGTAATTGCTAGAGAAACAAATGATTTCCTACAATTGCTCTTATCAAAAATAAAGCAGTAGGTTCGAGGGACGAACCGCTAACAATCTTATTTTTTTGCTTGGGAGGGAACCCTAATGACCCGCATTCCTTTAGATTCTGTGACACTTGCGGCCGATAACAAAGAAGCCAAGCTGGGAATGAGTACAGCTGAAATTGGGCTTTCTGTCCGCACAACCAACTGCCTTGAAGAACGGGGAATCTTTACCGTTCGTGATCTGCTGAACTGCACCCGAGCCGATTTGCTGAGCATCTCGAACTTCGGTGAAAAGACGCTAGACGAAGTCTACGGTTCACTCGAAAACGTCGGTTTTTTCCGCAAATCACGTCAAGCGGCCCCAGTAGGGTAACCAAAACACTCTCGTGATTCCGAGACCACGCTAGACAGAATCCGTAAATACATAACCCGTAAATACATAACCCGTAAACACATAACCCGTAAACACCGGCGAAATTCCACGGTCTCCTCCTCAGGGGCCGTGGAATTATTTATTTCTTGAATAACTTCACCGGCGTTGGGTGCCATGCCTTCGCTTGGGTGCCATGCTTTTTGCCGTTAGGCATAAGCATGTTTTGAAGTGATATGGTGCCAACTTCAAGCAATGCGAACCACGCAAACCCGTTCAGCGGAACGAGTGTTCCCGCGTTGCCAGAAGCGACAAATTAATCACCACCATTCACTCGACCACCAGTGGGCTGTTGAACCAAATAACGGCCAGGGGGCCGAGTGTTAATTTTTGCCAGTGTCACCCATCGTAGATTTTCGAGTTTCCCGATGGCCAAAGTGCATCGTTTCAGTTTACCATACGGGCAAATCAAAAACATGCTTATGCCTAACGGCAAAAGCATGGCACCCTTGGCTTCTCCATCTCACTCAAGAAACAAAAAACGGGCAGCAAATGCCACCCGTATTTATCGCTTCGCTTGATTCCTAGGCTTCTGCTGCTAGTTTCTCTTTACGTCTTCGTCGTGCTGCTGCTCCACCGAAGCAAAGTGCACCAATGCCGAAGATGGCTAGTGATGTTGGTTCTGGGGTGGAGGTCATGGACGCCTCGGAAAGGTCTAAGTTTGCAACATCCGAATCCGATAGCACATGGTCATAGAGTTGAATGCGAGCCACGCTGCCCGGGTCATCTTCCCCACCGTTGTCTTTGAAAAAACGAATCAAGTTGCCGGGGACGGTATTTTCCGAATAGGCCCAATAGGCGCTGTAGGATTGTGTCCATTGCAAAGATCCATCAACGTATCCTCGAATCGTACCGGAATTATCGTTAGTAAGTACGACCGTCGCATATTGGTTAGGAACAGCGACTATTAGGTCGTAGTAGCTGCCAGCCCCGTAGTAATAGTTCCTTAGCCGACCGAACTCATAGTAAAGCCCATAATCATTTACACCACCACTAAAGTTCAACAACCGCGTGAAGTATGAGAGAGTATCAAATTCCATCAACATCGCCACGGTATAGGTCGAGCCAAAGTGCTGCCCAAGATGAGAAGAGGTGTTGTCGAAATCAAGACCTGTTGAGGCCCCAAATGTATAGATGTTTTGGCTATTGCCTCCTATCGTCGTACTTGAGAAGCTTCCCGCTAGTCCAAATAAAGTCAAGTCGGGAGCTCCTGCAACTGAGCTCGTAAAGTCATTGTTAAATTCGTAGTCGGCAACAATACCAGCGGATACGTCGGTATTCGTCCCGATTACTATCGCTAAGAACGCCGTCACACTGGCTACCGCAAATAAAATTGTCCGCTTCATAGTTGTGTCTCTCTCGTGCGTACTAGTAATATAAAGTGATAACGCCTCGATATACTAAGGGCCTAAATCTTGGTGATTTAGGACGCTAAAAGCAGATAAACTTCTGCAATCGTTATATGGTGACATCCAATAGAACTACTTTACAGCTAAAAGTGGGGGAGATGCAACTGTCTATAAGAGAAAAACCGTAAAATTAATGTAAATACTTTGGGGGGCTGACAGTTCGATAAGAAGTGCTTCATCCACCTTCAAACAGTTATCTATCGGAATTGGTTTTCACACTAAGCCTCGAAGCCGCGAAGGATTTTGAAATCAAACCTTCTTCGCCAGGGTGCCATGCTTTTTGCCGTTAGGCATAAGCATGTTTTGAAGTGATATGGTGCCAACTTCAAGCAATGCGAACCA
>NVWB01000088.1 GCA_002733575.1 Blastopirellula sp.
TCAGCGGAAATTTGAGCAAGCCGAATCCTTATTGACTTCGGTTGATGCGGAAGATCTCCACCGTTGCACGCAGTTGATACTAGCTTACGAAACAATGTTTGGTGGTTTGCCACTGACAGCGGAACCTGCGCTTGCGATTGATGTTGAGGACTTTTCTGAGGGAATTCTAGCACAGCTTCATAGCAGTGAAGATCAGAATACGAATCAAATAGATTCTCAGAGGGCAGACTCCCAGAGGAGGCGACGAACTGCGTGGTTCGCGTTGGCAACCGCAGCCTCTTTATTGCTAATCGCGTTGCCTTTCTCATTTATGAATTTCGGTTCGGAAGATCCCGTGGCCAAACCAGCTTCACCGGAAGTGTTAATCGTACCCAACACAAGTTTTGTTGGACCAGGTCAAAACTCAGGTCGCTTACCTGAGGGAGTCGACAATTCATTAGCCAAGGCGTTGGGTTCCCTTGCAGCACAAATTGGAACTCCAGAAGGGGCATCTAATCTGGGATATGCTGAGGCCGAACCTTGGATCGAGGGCGTCTCTACCAGATTGCGTCCATTGACCTACTCAATGGGCACAGCGTTTACCCTGATTCGCAGCACCGCCGAATTCCCCCCCTCGGAATCAGAACCAAGTGATTCAAAACCTCAGGCATTTTGGCGAATGATTATCTGGAAATCTATCACCGTATAATTCGGGTAGCCCAGTTTGTATTAGCGACTCTCCAGGGTAGGTCAGTGCTGTGCCTGACTAAGATTGAGAACCGAGAGCACTTCATAGTCAGGCACAGCACTGACCTACAGCATTCTGAGCAACCATCTAGCATGAGCCCTCTTGCGGCTACCCAGTGACAATCGATTATTCTCTAAATCTGGCGTCAAGCTTTTCGCAATCGTCACAAGCCGGAATAACCGGATTGATTGCTAGAACCGCATATCTTTCCCTCGTGTTGAAATTTCACCACATCACCTGACGATCTTATCTTTTGTAATCGATCCTGTTTGCGTGATCCCTCGCTTCCCCTACCCCCCCCGGAGATTGAACTGTGGCTAAAGCGAAAACCAGCACGAAAAAGACAACTACCGCCAAAAAAGCAACTGCCGCTAAAAAGACCACGGTTGCAAAAAAGAAACCTGCAACAAAAGTGGCAGCAAAGAAAGTGACAAAAAAGAGTGCTAAGAAGCCAAATATTAAGAAACCTAGCAAAAAAAAGAGTGTTGCTTCGGAAGAAGTCGTGATGGATCGTCGACGCCCTGATGTAGTCAAAGAAACACCAGCGGTTGAACCTGTGCTTGAACGACGCGCCAAAGTGGTCCGACGTCGACAGATTGACCCGACCACTTGCGAACGCGATTACAACAGTGAAGAAATCGAATTCATGCAAGCCTTGGATGCCTACAAACGCTCCAGCGGACGCATGTTCCCAACTTGTAGCGAGATACTAGAAGTAGTTCGAGATCTGGGTTATCAAAAATTGGTCCTCTCAGGTTCCATTGATTCTACAACAAAAGCAACTTCAGAGCCTGTTGTTGCAGAGAGTCTTGATTCTGAAACAGAAGAAGAATTCGCAGAACTGACTGCGTAATTCACTCTGACCGCATGAATGCAGTGATAGCAAGGAGTCCGTTTCGGTCTCCTTGTTTCATTTCTTGAGCGAATTCGCCTTGCAATGGAATAATAATATCGATATTCTTCGCACCTGATTCCCCCACATCCACACTCCAAGGGTCTCGACCGTGGAAAAATCGATAGAAAAGCAATTCATTTTAAATTCTCATATTCTGCCAGTCCTACTGTGCATTGTTTGTATTTTACCCATGCTTGGTTGCCAGTTGGCGGCCAGTAATTCAAACGCTGCCGGGGTCAAGTCGGTGGAGTCTGGTGAGCCTATGGCTGCGATGTATCATTTCAACAAAGCCTTGGCACATGATCCAAAGAATGCCGATGCCTATTACAATTTGGCTGCGACTTACCATGAGCTAGGTAAGAAGGAAGGCGATGCCGGGAAGCTGAATCAGGCCGAGCAGTATTACAATACTTGCCTCGATGCCTCGCCTGATCATGTTGATTGCCATCGTGGACTAGCAGTTTTGTTGGTTGACACGAAGCGTTCAGACAAAGCCTATATCCTGTTAAAACAATGGGCGATTCGCAGCCCTCAGTTAGCTGATCCCAAGATTGAACTGGCCAGGCTTTATGAAGAGTTTGGCGACAAGCAAAATGCTATGACGCAACTAAATCAGGCCTTGGTCGTTGATGTCAACAATTCCAGAGCCTGGTCGGCCATGGGCCATTTGCGAGAAGAATCAGGCGATTTACCGCAAGCGTTGGCCAACTACCAGCGTTCGTATCAACTCAATAATTTCGATACCGGCGTAGGCACAAAAATTGCCTCGCTTCAGCGACAAGGCATCCAGACCACAGCCCCACTAGCGCCCGGTGGAGATACGCGATTTGCTCAAAACCCTAATTCAATACGTCGATATTAGAAAAATCTTGAGATTTTCAGCTTCTCATTCGCTGATTACTCCTGTTGCTGTAACAACTTAGGCCAAATATCTGTCAGACGTCCGCTTCAAATAGAAGGCCGTTCCGCGTAAAATCTAGGTTTCCCCTGAACCGAGTACTCTCGTTAGGGGACTATGTGATTATTCAGTGTGAATTTTCACCCCGTATTTAACGCCACGCTATTAAAGCAGCCACAATGACCCAACGCGTATTCAATTTTTCTGCCGGACCTGCTGTTCTCCCCCTGCCTGTATTAGAAGAAATACAGCGTGATATGCTCTGCCTGCCCGGCGTCGGTAGTTCTTTGCTAGAGATCAGCCACCGTAGTGCTACATTTAAAGCCATTCAAGCCGATGCACAGGCTCGCATCGTTGATCTGTTGAAGATCCCTGATACGCACGAAATACTGTTCCTGCAAGGTGGATCACGTCTTCAGTTTTCGATGGTCCCGATGAACTTGCTGCGTGGATCGGGCAAATCGGCCGATTATATTACGACCGGAACCTGGGGCAAAAAAGCTCAGGAAGAAGCCGTAAAAGAAGGCCCCATCAATGTTGTCTGGGACGGTAAAGCAGACAATTACAATCGCATTCCAACTCAAGACGAATTGAAGCTTGATTCCAATGCAGCGTACGCCTATCTCACATCGAACGAAACCATCCAAGGGGTTCAGTTCCTTGATGAAATTGAAACCGGTGGAGTTCCGCTGGTGGCCGATTGTTCTTCGGACATCTTCTGTCGTCCACTACCAATCGAAAAATACGGGCTGATCTATGCGTGTGCCCAAAAGAACGCTGGCCCGGCTGGTGTGACCTTGGTGATCATTCGCAAAGATTTGATGGAACATGCCGATGCCAACTTGCCTGGCTATTTGAGCTACAAAAATCACGCCGATAACGATTCGATGTACAACACGCCGCCTACCTTTGGAATCTATGCCATGGGCTTGATTGCCAAATGGTTGCAAGAAGACATCGGCGGCTTAGACAAAATGCTGGAAATCAACAAAGCCAAGTCGCAAATGCTGTACGATGTGATTGATGGCTCAAACGGCTTCTACACAGGGCACGCACAGCCAGAGAGTCGTTCGATTATGAATGTGACCTTCAAGCTGCCTAGCGATGAAATTCAAGATCGCTTTGTCAAGCAAGCAACCGAGCGTAATTTGCAGAGCTTAAAAGGACATCGCAGCGTAGGCGGTATTCGTGCTTCGATCTACAACGCCATGCCGGTTGAAGGCGTCACTGCACTACGTGACTTGATGCAAGAATTTTGTAAAGCGGAATCGAAGTAAACGACTCGCTTTCTCAAATTAAAACAGACCACTCAAAATTACTCACTACCACAAGAAAAGTCAGATCGCTATGTTTAAAGTTATTGTCCTGGATACTCTCGCTGATGAAGGTCTTCAACTTCTCGATCAAGCCGAAGGAATTGAGTACGAAGTACGCACAGGGCTCAAAGGCGACGACCTGCGATCTGCTCTGAAAGAATTCGACGGAGCCATCTGCCGAAGTGGTGTGAAGATTACCGCCGAGTCTCTCGAAGGGAACACGCGATTAAAAGCCATCGCCCGAGCTGGGGTGGGAACCGACAACATCGATAAAAAAGCCGCAACTTTGGCCGGCATTGTGGTGATGAATACKCCGACAGGMAATACCGTGAGTACTGCCGAACATGCGTTTGGTTTGATGATGGCGTTGGCCCGTAATGTGCCTGCTGCTAATCAAAGCTTGGTCGAAGGACGTTGGGATCGTAAAAAATATATGGGTTCGCAGTTGGCCGATAAAACCTTGGGCGTAGTGGGCCTGGGGCGTATTGGTCAAGAGTTCGCAAAAAGAGCAAAAGCGTTTGAGATGCGTGTCGTTGGGTTTGATCCATTTCTCAGCAAAGAACGAGCCACCGAGTTGGGGATTGAATTATTTGAAACGGTGAATGAGATGTTGCCGAATATCGATTACCTGACTGTTCATACTCCACTGACGCCAGAAACAAGAGATTTGATTGATGCCGAAGCGGTTGAGTTGTTGAAGCCAGGAGTTCGTTTGATCAACTGTGCTCGCGGCGGGATTTATAACGAGCAAGCATTGGTTGATGGACTCACCAGCGGCAAGTTGGCAGGCGTGGCACTCGATGTTTACGAAAATGAACCCTGCACTGATAGCCCACTGTTTGGCATGCCGGGCGTAGTTTGTACACCTCACTTGGGTGCAAGTACCGAAGAAGCCCAAACACAGGTAGCTATTGAAGCGGCCCAATTGGTGATCAATTTATTAACCACCGGCGAGATTCGCCACGCCGTAAATGTTGCGGCCCTTGATCCCAAAACCCTCGAAGATTTACGTGGCTATTTAGACGTTGCCTATCGCTTAGGTTCGATGGCCAGCCAGTTGCATTCTGGCGGTATCAAATCTTGCAAGCTTGATTACCGTGGTGATGTGAGCAGCAAAGACATCGATATTTTAACCGCCGCTTTTTGTGCTGGCCTGCTTGATAAGGTGTTGGATCAAGAAGCCAATATCATCAACTCGGAAGTGTTATTAAAAGAACGTGGCGTGAAGTTGACTACCGAATGCTGTAGCGAAATGGAAAGCTTCAGCAGTTCGATCACCGCGACAATTTCCGACGGTACCAATGATTCGACCATCGGCGGAACCTTATTCGGTAACAACATGCCTCGCTTGATCTTGCTCAATGGTCAACGCCTAGAAGCCTACTTGGATGGTATCATGTGCGTCTTTTCGCATAACGATGTGCCAGGCATTATCGGTCGCATCGGCACTATCTTTGGTAGCCACCAAGTCAATATCGCACAGATGGCGGTCGGTCGTTCAAGCTTAGAGCCAGGCGGAACTGCCGTGGGTGTATTGAACCTCGACGCTCATCCTTGCGAAGCCGCAATCAAAGAATTGCTCGCTTGCCCCGATGTCACCGGTGCCCAAGTGATTGAACTCTCGAAGGCGGGCGAACTGCCATCTTGGTTGCAATAGGGGTTGCGTATTAGCAAAGAATTCTGGGTGGCCGCGATGTCGGTTTTTGTCGGAATTACACAAAATCAGCCCAGGAAAACGTTTGTTCTCCTGGGCTGATTTGTTTCTTGGAGTAATTCAGTCTGCTATAATTTCTAAACTCGCAGCAAGCCTCTGGCTTGTTCGCGGCCTGGGGCTGCCCAGCCGTATTCGCTGGCCGAGACACGACCCAATGCAATCAAATGATTCCAGCGGTACTCTTTACGTGCCGAGGCGAATTCTTCGGTGACTGTGCGGAAATACTTCTCGGCATGGAGTGCACCATCTTCACTGACAGCGTAATTTCGCAGGCAATCGAACACAGGCTTCGGTGCATGACCGGCAAGTTCCCAGGCTTTGACTACGGCCATGGCTCTGGGTTGGTCTTTCGACTGAACCGCATCATTCAGTTCGGCAAGCAATGCCGTGGCATCAAGCTTCTTCGCTTGAATTGCCTCGGCATCAAACGCAAACGGCGTGCTTGAGACTTGCCCTGTTTGCCCGGCAGTGTGCCACGCTCCGACAATCAAGCTGCAAACTCGATTGCGGTGATTAGTAACTCGGGAGATATTTCGCCAAGCGTTTGCCGCATCTGAAGCATGCACGCCGACACTGGCGCCGTGAACACTGTCTTTCGGTTTGCCAGCAGAGGTTTGTTTCGCCGAACGACCTGGATCGTGCAGCACTAGCATAGCACCAGCGAGTGCCATGGCTTCGCCTACATCTTCCGGCGTAAAGCCCTCGGCCAGGGCAGCGGCAGTTGCTTCAGCCGCTGAATCACGTGAGCCGGAGAAGATCGTCTGAGCCAGCTCTTGAACCCAAGCGGCATCGGCCTTACGTGTGCCCTGTTTTCTACTCAGCAGTTTGTACTCGTCCAATAGTTTGGGAGTCAGTTTGCGAAGAACTGGCTCTGGGTTGTTACGTTTAATTCGTTCTTGCTCTCTTTGAACACAGTAACGAACCGATTGACGCAGTAAGGTCTGGGCATGTTCGTAGCCGGTTAGCTGCATGACATCCCAGGCCCGCCAGGCTAGTGCTACGCGATGCACATCAGGTGCGTCTTGAACGATATGTTGTAGATCGTTGTATGCCGAATTTCGATCAACTTGCGACAACGCAGCGAAAGTTTGTTCGGTTTTTGCCATATCTCCGGTGCTCATGGCTTTGAGAAGTTTTGGCCCACCGTTATTGGTGTTGGCAAGTTTTGCAGGCTCTACGGCCTTCATTCTCTCGCTACCACCGGCTGAGTGAATTCTGTCGGTGTTTCGATACAACACTTTAAGTATAGGAAGTGCTTTTTCGTTTTGCGGTAGTTCTTGCGAAATTTTCCAAGCTGGCATCAGGGCCATCATTGTATGGAAGCCGACGTAATCTTGCCCGGCAAAGCTGCGAGCGTTTGCCAATGCTCCGGCAGAGACCAGGGTTTGCAGGCTGGTTCCAGAATTGATCTTTTTCACCAACAGCGGTTGCAGTTTATCAACCGGGGTTTGCTGCATTAAGTCGACCAGTGGTTCTAGATCACCGAAGGTCAACGCATTGGAATCTTCTTCGGCAAACGCGGTTGAGATGCCCAAGTCAGAAGCCAAGCTAGTACCGATCCCGGCAACCAACATGCCTTTGCCAACATCCGACAAAAAGTTACGACGTGAATGAGTCGACATGATATCCATCTCCGAATTTTAGGGTGTGAGTATATTCAAAACAGCGTTGTCCCAGAACAAAGCTGTTCAGTGAACGCTGCATCCATCAAAACTAAAAGCCCCAATCATGTGATCCGATTGCACTGTGCTGTCAAAACACTCTGCTGCTAACTGCAATACCACAGCGCCATCATACCGTATTTCGGCCAGAATACAAAATTTTCATTATAAAATTCTTGAAGAATGCGTAGAATTCGTTCGCCAATGAAAACAACTAGGGTAATTTCTATCTCGTTATTCTGCTGTGGAGCCTTCTGTCCCAGTGGGACAGTATCGTGTAGCCAGGGGATTTATCCCCTGGAATCGAAGCCCAAAGCTCCTCAAAGCCCCAGCGGGGCAATATCGAAAAAGCGAAGTGGTTGTACCATCTGAGAACGAATTCCCTAAAGAAAGATCTTTGATTCGTAGCTGTTTAAAGGGCTCATCGAAACAATATCGCCCCTGGCTGGGGCTTGAAGAATTTAGGCATTCCATTTCCACGGGATGAATCCCCTGGCTACACGATGCCGTCCCTAACGAGGCTGAAAAAGTTGACAATTATTGATCGTTCTTGGTGATGTCCACCGTGAAGTTTCTGAATTTAACCAGCTTTAGCACTTAACAAATAGGCAAACTAACTAGCCACATCGGCCCGTGTCTCTCGAACCCACTTAACGCCTCCCCAGACGAAGGAATACAGATAGCTGAGCATGAATGCCGCTGCGATGGGCAGGGTTGTAACAGGAACTAGCCAGGCCACTACCAGTAGAACGTTCAGTAGACATATGGCGGTAGCCGATTTTGTGAGGCTACGGAGCAACCAGGGCATACGATACGGCACAAGCATCGTGATAGAGTGTAGTACAAATACCACGCTCAACAGCGGCATAGGGGAGATCTCAAATATTTTTCCCAAGAGTAAGGCAAACAAGATGTGACGCATCAACTCATTGGTCGCGGTGCCTGTCCCTGGAACTGCGTCGGGCATCAGTCGAGAAACAACTCGCAGCACGAGTGAAGTTGCTGCCACAAGACTGAGGACAAGACAAACTCCAGTCCACACACCGCCAGTCTCGGTCCACATCTGTACTCCGACGATCATGACGAAGACGGTATGAACGACCAAATCACAAACGTTATCCAGATTCGCTCCGAAGGGGCTTCTGATGTTCAACTTACCGGCCAGAATACCGTCCAAATCATCCATGAAATTGTTGTAGATAATCAATGGAATGAGGTAGTACTGGTAGCCATTTTCCAAAAACAAGAGAGCGATGGGTAGCACTCCAAGAATGGACACCACATTCGCTAGGTTTTTATAGACGGTAGTTCCGATGGATTTCAACATGCGATCAACTGCAAAGCAAAGAAGTAATGGTGAACTTGAGCTAGTTCTGCTCCGATGCACCGGTAGTTTAAGCAAGCCAAAAATCTATCTATTATTGCTCAATTAAACGTAACGCCAACAAGATGGAGCGACCGCAACCAGCGAGAAGTTCTCGCTGGCCAGCCTTTAAATTAAGATTAGCCATAACTGGCTGTTAGAGGTGAGGAATCACCTGGAAAGATGCGTTCGGCTTCATGTAAGTCTTCGGCTGTGTCGATTTCATACCAACAGCCATCCGCAAAGAAGACTGGCTCTAAATCTAAACTTCCATCCGTCACCATTTCGGCGAAGACTGTCTCGTAGTAGTCTTTTACCTTGCCATTCATAATACGTTCGTTCAACCGCTCTGCAACTAGTTGCCACGACGACCGTGAAAAGCTATAGATATTCACCGTTTTGTAACGAGAACCGAGAAGTCCCTCGCTATGGCCGACATGGAAATCGGTGATTTGATGGTTCGAATTAATTCCAACCGTCGAGCCCATCATCCAGGGTTCAATCTCTGCCACGGCAATTCGATCAGGAACCATCATGTCTTGGAGTAAGTCTGGATCAAAAATAAGATCGCATTCAAGCATCACAAAAGGCTCACGAATACGATACCTGGCCAACCACAACGAATAAATATTGTTGGTTGTCTTGTACTTGGGGCTGACGACATATTCGACCTCTAAGTCACCAGCATGCTCGTTTAGATACTGACGAATACAATTTTCAAGATGGCCTACAACTACTACCAATCGCTTGAATCCACATTCTCGCAGAGAGTGAATCTGGCGTTCCAAGATGGGAACTCCGTTGACTTCCGTCAAGCATTTGGGTGCAGTTGTGGTCAATGGCTCCAAGCGACTTCCTGTACCTGCGGCTAATAATAGCGCTGTGGTAATACGATCACTCGGATCATCGTTGCTAAGAAAATAATTTTCCATTAATGGGGGTATCGCCTTCCGTTTTCAAAAGAGGTGTTCACGGGTATCTACGAATGCTGCGTTGTTTGGGCGTTGTCTCCTATGTGCTCAAGCGTGGATATTTCTACAAAAACCATTATCTTCTCCTAGAGTGCCTCCTCAACAGTCGGGCTGATGCAGTAAGCTGCGTTTCCCATTCGCTAGACTGCATTCCCATAAGGAAGCTCTTACCGGGCCAATTATCAGCAAGATTGGCAATGCGGCGTATTCAGAAGAAGTTCGAAGTTGCTAAAACGGAGTCCTTACACCGCATTTATTGCACTGTTAAGGATCTACTGTTCTGACTCTATTGATATAATCCATTAACAGACTTCTCACACCACGCTAACAAGTTCTTAACCGACCCACAAGCCCCTAATTTTCGTAAATTGGTAAATAAAAGGGACTTAGAGATCGTTGGCCAATTTTTCGATCTCTGATTTCAGCCCCAAATAGACACAATTGAACTAGAAACTCTGATAATTACTACCCAGCTTTAACACTTAACAAGTAGGCAATCAAATCAGCAAACTCGGCGGGCTTCAACAGCTCGGCCATGTTGGCGGGCATCGGCGAGAGCAGTGACGTTTTGCTCTGTTCAATTTCATCTTTAGGCACCAAGACTTCTTTGCCCTGGCTGTTGACGATGACCAGTTGTGAACCGTCGCGGGGTTTTATTAGTCCACTGATCACTTGACCGGAATCGGTAACAACCGTGGTAGACCGAAAGGCTTTGTCGACATTTCGATTGGGGGCCAGCACATCTTCTAGCAGACGATCAAGACCCCGGTTGCCGATGCCGTCTAAATTGGGGCCAACTTGTTCCCCTTGCCCTGATACCTGGTGGCAAATTGTGCAATGTTTTTTGAACAAGGCGGCGCCGTTGGTTCGATCACCGCCGGATGATTGATACCCAGACTTACGAGTTGCGATTAGCTCCGAAATCAATTTATCTTCCGGCGGCAAGTTGGCGGTCAACTGAGCGGCTTTCGCGGTAAGTGAAGCTGAATTATGTGCCGCAAGCTGTTCTTTCACATTAGGGTTTCTCAGAACTTGACGCACGATGCCGCCAGATTCGATTAACGTCAACAACATTTCGGAGCCCAGCAGGTCAGCAGCCAAAAGTTCCGCGATACGAGATTGTTTCGCAGATGTAGCCAACTTCAAAGCGGGCGCCATTTGCGTTGCCATTTGAGCATAATCAGGCTTCAACAGTTGTGCTGTTAAACCTTGACGATCCACGGAAGCGAGTCCTCGAATGTCCAACAATTCACACACGGCCTTTAGCCTGGAATCAGGATTAATTCCCTCAATCGCAAGGGCAAATGCAGTGCGAGTGGCATGGTCCGATTTCGGGTTTTGGATTAGCTTGCCTATTGCTTCGGAGAATTCATTCAATCGAAAGTTGGCGATCACAACAGCCGCTTGTTGACGATCTTTGGTGACCGTACTAGGATTCAATCGAGAATCCGAAAACCGGCCCACGGCAATCCATGCGTAAGCCGTGCCGGAATCGCCATCGACTAACTCAACGTAAACATTTCGGCCTTGTAAACTCTTGGTATCCCACTGAAAAAGATGGGCTGTATCGTTTCGCTTTGGGCTCCATTGGTTCAAGGTCTCTTTTGTTTGGGCGTCACACACACGCACAAAGTTCTTCCCTTGGGCCGCTTTGTCAGTAAAACCGTCGTGTCCGGCCATGTAGAAGCTGAACGATTCGCTTAGCTTGAACGGAGCAGAATGGTAAACACCGGATCGTCGTTCTCCGTTGACAATGCTGCTGAATAACAACGAGTTCTTTTGGCCATCAGCCGAGTTGCGTCGCGTGGTAATTAGCCAGCAGTTGGCTTTTTCCTGGGTGTCAGGATGCGGAATATAACGCCATGGCAGCGGTGATTCTTGTGTTTCTAAATGCAACCGCTTTGAGACAAAATTACTGGCCCAAGCCCTTACCGCTTCAGGCGTTTCAATACCCCGTTGTTGAAAACCAATTCGCATGGAATCAAGTAATTGCAGCTGTAATTGCTGATCACTGCCAAATTGCTGCTCAATTAAGCGAACCATGAGTGGAACATCTTCGGCCAAAACATACTGGGCCGAAAACTTCACAAACTGCTGGATATCAGCGGGAGACTTTTTGGCCAGTTCAGTCAGATTTTCGGCGACAAATTTGCCAGCCGCTGGTGTTTTTAATGCCATGCTAATGTCTGCAAACAGAGAAATTGCGTCATTTGAAACAACAGCGGCCAGTTGTGCAAAGACCTGCTCGTTTTTCATCTGATCGCGTAACGCCATCTTCACTGCATGCCGCAGATGCACATCTTGGGTTGAAGTATGACGATAGAGATCGACCAGCAACTGGGCCAATTCGCTTGATTCGATACCACGCGATGCCAGAACGGCCGCTCTACGGACTTGGGCATCCGCATCTTGGAAGCCTTGCTTTAACCACGCGATCTTGACGCTATCTGCTGCATTCGATTTCTCTTCCAGAATCCGAAACGCATGCGTTCGAACCAACGGGTCTTCGTCTTGAACGGCCTCGGCCAGTTGCCCGGTATTTAGTGCGTTCAGCCGATGCAGTACCCAAAGCAGATGAGCCCTGACAAAAGCGTTGTCAGAATTCAAACTCGATTGGGCCGGTGCTATCGCTGGCTTGCCAAAATGATCAGCCAGTCGATCTGCCACCAACAACCGATGCGGCAGGCTTTCGCTGGCAAGTTGGTCAATTAACTGCTCGATAGTTAGCTTGGTAATGTCCGCTTGTACTGTTTGTGTTGAAGATTTGGTATCACGACGATTTTTGTCTCCGGTGTAAACAATTTTCCAGATTCGCCCCCGGTTTCGATCTCGACCAGGGTGATCAAGCGGCACTTCATAATGCCCGATGATGCGGTTGTAAAAATCGGCCACGTACAACGCGCCGTCTGGCCCAATTTGCAAATCAACGGGGCGAAACCAAGAGTCTCCGGCGATTAAGAAATCTGGTTCTTCTTGTGCCAAAACACTGGCGCCAGACCGTTTCAATGAGTTGCGATTGATACGGCTGGTCATCACGTTACCGCCGAAAGTGTTACCGTGATAGACTTCGGGGAAAACATGATCGCTGTACAACGCAATGCCGCCAATTGCCGTCGATTCATGCAGGTGATCCATCACGTTCGGCACGAAGCCTAGTCCATCGTGCGGTTTGCCAAAGCTGTCGTAATGCCCATCTTTCAACAGCAAGGTGACCGGTTTGGTGTGGCAGTCAGCCGTGAACAAATCTCCGCGTGCATTCACGGTCATTCCAAAAGGGTTGACTTGCCCGTGGGTAAAATGCTCGATGCGAGATCCATCGAGCTTCATCCGAAACGTGTTGCCAGAGTGCATCGTTACTTGATTGCCATCTTTGCCAGTCACGGTAGATTGATTGTTAAATCCATGGCAAGCATACAGCCAACCGTCAAAGCCGCGTGTAAAACCATTGCACATTCCGTGGGTGTCGCGTGTATGATCAAAAGGGCCGTACAACACTTCTCGGGTGTCACATTTTCCATCGCCGGTGGTGTCTTGCAGATACAAGATATTCGGAATGCTGTAGCAGATGACCCCATTGCCATACGGATAAAGGCCCATCGGTATGTTCAACCCGTCCGCAAAACGTGTCACGTTGTCGGCATGGCCATCGCCGTTGGTATCTTCCAGAATACAAATAAAGTCACGGCCCGGTTTGCCGACTTCCACAGGGTAAGGGTACTCTAACGTACAAGTTACCCAAATTCGGCCTTGGGCATCAAACGCCATGTTGAGCGGCTTGGCAATATCAGGCTCAGCGGCCACTAACTGGGCTTCAAACCCTTGCGGCAGTATAAACGTGGCCTTCTCTTGCTGCGGAGTCAACGGTTCGCTGTTGCGAACGCCCTGAGCAAAGTCGGCMGCGCCRGGCGACTGTTTTCCATCGAGYGGTAGAACCTTGTTGGCWGAYGTGTCATTGTCACCGGKCTTTAGTTTTTTTTTAAGCAGTGCGAATGTGCCCAGTTTGTTGCCGATTAGAATGTCAAGTTCACCATTGCCTGTGACATCGGCCACGGTCAGTTGTGTTCCGACACCTGTTCGAGAATCGATCAAGTGCGGCTCAAACACCACGCCGCTGGCAGTTCTCACGGTGCGAAACCAATAGAGCACCGGCAATTGCTGGGCACCAGGGTCGTGCCCGCCGTGTGCCCAGTAGCGTTTGCCGGTGATAATGTCTTTGATGCCATCGCCATCGATATCGGCCAAGGCCATGGCGTGCATTTGAGAGATGGCCAATTTATGAGCGTTGTCTTCCGCTTTGTCTGTCAGAATTGGATGGGGCACGAATAGGAAATCATCGCCTGTGCCACGTCGTTCAAACCAAGTGAGTCCCCAGGCATGGGCATTTTGAACTGAGATCACATCGTTGTCGCCATCGCCATCAAAGTCGTAAGCGAACATGTGCGAACCGCCAGACTGGGCGAAGCGAAAGGCGTGAAACTTAAACAGCTCGCCGGTTTTCGCAGGCTGTTCCCACCAGCCGTTGGTCTCTAACAAATCTTGACGTCCATCATCGTTCACATCCCCGATACCTAGCCCATGCGTAAAGCGTCCGTAGCCTTTTTTGGGTGTGACCGGCGTAAACGTCCACGGCTTGGTCGGCTCTTTCCAGTTCGGCGTGGCGTACCCAAATGCTCCTTGATGAATACAAACCAACTCTGGGCGTTCATCGCCGACTAAGTTAGTGAACGACGGTGATTCATTATCAATGGTGGCCAGCACTTGATGTTTTTTCCAGATACAATCCGGTTTTCCAGAGTTTTCGTGCCAATAACCGGCGGTGCCAGGCATCGGAATCGAAAGCACATCGGGGCGTCCATCTCCGTTGAAGTCGTAGACAAACGTGAAGAAATAATCAGAGTACCCTTTGATCGAATAGGGCCCTTTCTCGGCGTAGCGATGGCGTTGTTTAAAATCAGGCCCGGCATACCAATAAGGCCCAGAGACGATATCTTGTTGACCATCGCCGTCGATATCGGCAAAGTCGGCCCCTTCACTATTGAACTCTTCCGATAACAAAACTTTTTCAAACTCCACCGAGTTTTCTGCGGCGGCTGAATAATTCATCAGACTGAAAGCAACGATCAGAAAAGCAGTGCAAGTAATGAATGGAGCCAACTGCTTTGTAAGCATTCGATAAATCATAGCGAGTCCTGAAAGAGGCAGGGAAACTAAGGAGGGGTTTGTCACTTTATGATAAAAATCAATCTCAAGAGTTTATCACAAAGTTCTTTCCTTGATTTTACCCGTTGCTGACACCATCTCAAGAGACCGCAAGCGATTTCTGCCAATTATTTCGATTCGTTCACGAAAGATCAGTAGAGGATTCGTGGCCCAAATAGGTTACACTCTAAGAAATCACATCCATTGAACCGAAGAAAGCCCGCCCATGTTTTACCTTCTGCTTGGCTACTTAACCCTAGTTGCCGTATTGAGCCTAATCACATTTGTGATGTATGGCTACGACAAACGCCAAGCAAAGAACGATGGCAGCCGCATCTCAGAAAAGAACCTGCATCTCTACAGTTTCTTCGGCGGCTGGCCCGGCGCACTCGCCGGCCAAAAGTTCTTCCGACACAAAACCCAAAAAACAAGTTTCCAAATCGTCTTCTGGGTTCTGTTATTGGTGCATGTTTCTATTGTACTTGGAACCGTGATTTATTTGATGACACAACCGGATTAGTGTATTTTCTGGCATTAAAGTGAACAAGCAGAAAAGAAACAACTTCACACCTCGACTACTCCTTTAACCGCTATTGCGGTATGATTCATAACAAGGAGACCCACGATGTCGATGAATGTTTTGTTAGCCAGTCCCCGTGGTTTTTGTGCTGGGGTGAACATGGCGATTGAGAGTTTGGACCTGGCCATTTCAACGCTAGGTACGCCCGTTTATGTCTATCACGAAATTGTTCACAATAAATACATTGTGGATACCTTTCGTGACAAAGGGGCCGTGTTTGTTGACGAGCTGAGTGAAGTGCCCGAAGGTGCCAATCTTTTATTCAGTGCGCACGGGGTTTCTCCTGAAACTCGCAAGATTGCCAAAGCTCGCAAGCTGTTTGCCATTGACGCTACGTGTCCACTGGTCACCAAAGTACATCTCGAAGCGATTCGCTTCGCCAAACAACAATACACGATCATCTTAATAGGGCACGAAGGACACGACGAAGTCGTCGGCACGATGGGCGAAGCACCCGAGGCCATTGTGTTGGTCGAATCACCAGAAGGTGTTGATCAATTAGAGATCGAAGACGAAACCAAACTGGCTTATCTAACACAGACCACACTTTCGGTCGATGATGCCGAGAAGATTATCGCTCGACTCAAACAACGTTTCCCACACATCGAAGGCCCACCGAAATCAGATATTTGCTACGCCACCACCAATCGGCAGGAAGCGGTACGCTTGCTATCACAAGAGGCCGACCTGGTGTTAGTCCTGGGAAGCCAAAATAGTTCCAACAGTCAACGCCTCAAAGAACTGGCGATTGAAGAAAACACGCCGAGTTACTTGATCGATGGAGCCGACGATATTTGTGCTGACTGGTTTGAAAATGTTAGCACCGTACTGATCACCGCCGGCGCCAGTGCGCCAGAGGTCGTGGTAGAACAATGCCTTGATTACTTGAAAACCAATTTCGATGCCACCATCGAATTACGATCCATTCGCAAAGAGGAAGTTCATTTTCAATTACCCAAAGAACTGCGAACAATTATTTCTAATTGAGAACTGTCTTGTAGGGTGGCTGCTTGACAGCCGCCTGTCTATGGACAATGCCTGTTGTTCATTTTCAAATTAAACGGATACTCCAGTTTGCTCGCAAAC
>NVWB01000089.1 GCA_002733575.1 Blastopirellula sp.
GATTCTCGTAAATTGGCCTGACGATGTGACTCGGCCATGTTGCCCAAATCGGCCAAGTAGTTGATTGCCGCAGTCACGCCTGCGATACACTCGTGGTTTTGCGTGCCAGTCATCCATTTACCAGGAAGCTGATTGGCAGGCGGCCGCAACTTATAGGCTTCAATCGATTCAAGCAGCTCTCGTTTCCCATAAAGGATTCCAACATGCGGACCAAAGAATTTATAGGCCGAACAAACCAGAAAATCACAGTCCCAGTCTTTCACATCAATCAAAGCATGCGGGGCATAATGGACCGCATCGAGAAACACCAAGGCACCTTCTGCATGTGCCCAAGCGGCGATTTCCTTGACCGGGTTAATACTGCCAACCGCGTTCGAGGCACAGCCAACCGCTACCAACTTCGTATTACTATTTATTTTGCTCTTGAAATCATCCAAGTTCAGTGTGCAGTCTTCGGTATTGATATCGACATACTGCACTGTGGCCCCCGCATCTTCGGCCGCTTTGACCCAGGGAGTGAAATTGGCGTCGTGCTCTAATCGAGTCACCACAATTTCATCGCCAGCTTGCCACGTTTTCGCCAGAGCCCTGCTTAAGGCAAACGTCAACGTGGTCATGTTTGCGCCGAAGGCGATGGAGCCTGGATCATCGGTGCCCAGCAAATCGGCCACTGCCTTATGGGCACGATCTAAAATCGCATCACTTTCGCGGCTGGTAGCAAACAGTCCCCCGTGATTCGCATTATGATGTGCCAGATAATCGCCAATGGCATCGATCACTTGTTGCGGCACTTGCGTTCCGGCAGGGCCATCAAGGTAAATTACATGATCATCGCCCGAACGGCGAGAAAATGCGGGGAATTGTCGGCGACAATAATTAATTTGTTCAGCGGTGAGTGTCATCAGCGGTTGTCCACAAAACGGCGACCTTTGCCTTCAAAGCGAGGCAAGCTTCCTAGTTCAACAGAACGTACTTCAACATTTAACCCTAGTCTCAAACGCAACTCTTTTTCAATCCGTTTAGGCTCATTCAAACGATCTTCAATTTCTACTGAAAGTGCGTCCATCTCCCCATTTTTTTGTGCGGTCATCCGGTACTCGACCACTTCAGGGAAACTACGCAAAATTTGTTCGATGCCTGACGGAAAAACATTCACTCCGCGGATCACCAGCATATCATCCGAACGGCCAATCACGCCCCCTTCGAGCAGCACAAAATTGCAACCCGTCTCATGATTCCAACTAGGGCGAACCAGATCTCCAGTCCGATAACGAATCACCGGGCAGCCAGTTCTTCCGAGCGTGGTTAATACTAGTTCCGAAAGCTCGCCTTCGGAAGCCGCCTCACCTGTTTCTACCGACAAAAACTCGGCAATAAAATAGGCTTCGTTGACGTGCATGCCCGATTGATGGCTATCGGCAAATCCCCACGGCCCCACTTCGGTGGCTCCACTGTGATCAATTACCTTAGCGTTCCAAGCGGTTTCGATGCGATCTCGAATGGCAGGGATTGAACCGCCTGGTTCTCCGGCCAAAATAATCCGGCGTACTTCCAAATCGGCCACATTGATCTGGTCGTCATGAGCTTGATCGGCCAGATGTAGCGCGTAGGTGGGCGTGCAGAAAAGTGCGGTGGCTCGATTGGCCCGAATCATTTCCAAACGGGCCGCAGTACTTAATCCACCACTAGGAATTGCCAAACAGCCCCGTTCCAATACGGCGTCAAATGCACTCCAAAACCCGATGAACGGGCCGAAGCTAAACGCCATAAAACAGCGATCTTCGCCTCCAATCTCAGCGGCATCTAACACAAACTGCCAGGCTTCGGTCCACCAGTGCCAATCTTCTTGCGTGTCGAGCACTACCATCGGGCGTCCGCGGGTTCCGCTGGTGCGATGAAACCGCACATATTTTTCGAGCGGAAATGTCCGGTTATTGGCCAAGTCGCCCGACTCGTGCGAGCCAATCAGTTCATCTTTGAACGTAAAGGGCAACTCATACAATTGATCGAGCGATGTCAGCGGCAACTCGACTCCGGCCAGTTTCTCGGCATAAAACTGGTTATGCGGCAAGATGCTTTCCAGCAGATGGTTTAGCTGACGCAATTGATGCGTGGCCAGAACCTCGGCGTCGAGTTGACACAAGGCAGTTCGTTGTTCTAAGTTAAGTCGTTTCATAACAACATCATAGAGAGTTCCGAGGCCGCCGAAAAGGGTCATAGGGTTTATCGCAGCGAAACTATTTCCCCTGCTGAACAAACTGGCCCCTGCCGATTACAATAGGGACTCCCCCATGCTTTGCAATCCTCCTTACAGTTACCCCAATTCTCCATGAACGATTCCACCGCTGCTGACCAAGCTGATTCCAATTCAGATGCTTCTGCTACTGGCCCCAAGAAATCATCTCTACTGGTCATCTTTTTGACCGTATTTATCGACTTACTTGGCTTCGGCATGGTTTTGCCGCTGCTGCCGATTTATGCCAAAGATTTTTTAAGCGATGTGCCAGAGGGGCAAATTGGGCTGATCTTGGGTCTGCTGATGGCCAGTTTTTCGGCCATGCAGTTTATTTTTGCTCCACTATGGGGAAGACTTTCCGACCGAATCGGTCGCCGGCCTGTCTTGATGATAGGGCTCGCCAGCAGCGTAGTCTTCTACACGCTGTTTGGAATCGGCACAGTCTACAAATCGATCTGGATTTTGTTTGTTGCCCGGATTGGTGCCGGAATCGCTGGTGCCACCATCTCAACCGCCCAGGCCTACATTGCCGATAGCACCACACTCGAAAACCGACCCAAAGGCATGGCGCTAATCGGCGTGGCGTTTGGGCTCGGCTTTACGTTTGGTCCGCTGCTCGGTTATTTGGCCGTACCATCCGGCGTGGGCGATCCTGGACCTTGGCCAGGTTATGCGGCTGCCATCTTGTCGGCGTTTGCGTTGGGGCTGGCGATTTTCAAACTACCAGAATCATTGCGGCCTGATAGCGAATCGGCGGTGACGAAAAAGTTTTCGATCCAAGGACTCAAAGATACGCTGGCCACACCATCGGTGATGTTGGTGCTGATCACCATTTTTGTCTGTATCTTCTCCTTCGCTAATTTTGAAACGACAATTTCATTGTTACTCAAAGGAAAAGATGGAGGCGACTCGCCTTATCATTTTACATTCGGGCAAGTCTGCCTGACGTATGCCTACATCGGACTAACACTGGTAATCGTCCAAGGCGGAATCGTCCGTCGACTGGCCGGGAAAATACCAGAAGGCACCATGGCCGCCGGCGGAGCTTTGATTGAAGTCCTCGGCTTCGGCTTACTCATCTGGGGCACCCTCACCGAATCGGTCACACTGTTGATGATCGCCCTGCCAGTGATCACATCGGGTTTTGCGTTTATGTCCCCTTCGCTCAACTCGCTGCTCTCTCGCCGCAGTGACCCGGCCAAACAAGGCAGCATCCTCGGCATCGGCCAAAGCGTCAACTCGATGGCCAGAATCCTCGGCCCAATGATCGGCATGCCACTGTTTCACATTCACCCGATTATTCCCTTCACCGTAGCGGCGACATTAATGGGCGTTGGGTTTGTTCTTGTGATTGTGGCCTCGCGTAGCGGGAAAGATTTTGTGGCAGAAAACAAAAGTTAAACCCGCGAGACAATCACGCGTTGTGGGGAATTTGGCACATCCATCAATTCGTTTTGGGTGAAGCCGGCGGCGGTGAATATTTTTTCGTATTCAGAGAAAACGTAGGCATCGCCGTTTGGGGTGCTGGCCAGCATTGTTAGGGCGAATGTGGCCGCGACTGGTGGAGAGACGCGGTCTTCGTTGGGCACAAATTCGAGTGTGATCACCATACCGGTTTCTTTTAAACAGGCCCGCACTTTGCGAAGTAGTTCTTCGCATTTTTCGAGAGGAAAATGATGCAGCAAGTTCGTGATGAGTACGCAGTCATAACCAGTTCCAAAGTCGACAGCAAACGCATCACCTGCGATAGTCGTGTATTGATCTGCCAGACCGGCATCCGCAGCGTTTTTGATTGCCACTTCAAGAACTGCCTCAAAATCGAGCCCAGTGATTTCTGCGGCGGCACACTGCTGGGCCACGCGGATTCCGAACAGACCGTGACTGGCGGCCAAGTCGAGTACGCGAATCGGTTGATCGCCAAACGCTGCGGCCACCTGCCCGGCAATCAACCCTGCCGGAGCCTGCATCAAAGGCTCCATGCTCTCGGCAAATTCAACCCAGCGATCGAAGTCTAACTGTGTGGTTCCCCCTTGCGGTAACACTGTGCCGCCGTTTTGCATTACGGCCTTCATATCAGTGAACGCAGTCAGCAAAATTGGGTCATTGGTGAACTTGGCAATGCTACCCAGATATTGGGGCGATTTTTCATCCAGAAAAACGGCCGCAGTCGGTGAAAGCGTGTAGCGATGATTTTGCTTCAACAACAATTGATCAACCACCAAAAAATCGCACACCATCCGCACGGCCCTGGCATCGGCCTGACACACAGCAGCAATTTTCTCAGGAGTATCATTCCCCTGACCCACCGCCGTAAACAGGCCGAGATCAATTGCGCCCTTCAAGGCCGCACTGCGTTGATAGGCGTTGAGGGTTGAAAAGATTATTTCAGGGTTGGGGGCGGATGGGTTCATTGGACGATTCCTTCCTGAAAATTACTAAAACAGTGGAGCTCACAAATCCAAGTCATCCACTGCATCAATCAAAGCATCGAGATCATCTTTGGGTTCGTTAGATTTTTCGGTTTGTCGCTTCGAGAGCCCGATCTCTTTGCCGACTGATTCGCGGCCGGCTAGTAATAGTTGTTCGTCCCGTTCGCGGACTGCCGTGTCTACGGAGTCGCCTGCTTCTTGGGGTTTGCCGAACAGTTGTGAGAGATCAATCTTGAGTCCGCCGCTGGCCACTTCGGGGCTACCGGCGATAGTTGGGGTTTTGTGCTGCGGGAAGATGATTGCGTTCTCAGGGCAAACTCGACTGCAAGCAGGGCAACCTTTGCGGCAGTTGTCAGGCTGTTCGACCAAGATCGTCTCGACGCCATCAACTCCATAGACGCCAAACAAGCAGAAGTCGATGCACTCCATGCAGTTCGTGCAGCGGCTGAAGTCAATCACCGGATACCAGCGACGGGTGCCTTCATCTTCGATACGAGTTGGTTCTTTCGGCTGATCCAAGCGGATCACATCAATCGCTTCTGGTGCTTCAGGGATGTGCCCGTTTTGTGACGTGCCATTCGTTGGAGAAACGTTGGTTGAGGAGACGTTGCCAACGGCGGTATCGTTCGTCGGGTTGGCAAACCGCTCTGCCTGTGCAGGTGTAGGGCTGCCTTGTAGCCAGTCGCCTAGTTGAACCACATCGTTGGAGAGTTCATTGGCAATTCGTTTGACTTCATCGATGTAAGCTTCCGGCGAATTGCTGACCCGCAGATCGATACAGTAAATCAATCGGTTCGGTATTTCACGAGAATCTTGCACGCGATCTTTTTCGTCAGCGGCCTGTTCGTCTTCGAGTTCATCTTCTAACTCGTCGTCGTCATCTTCTTCGTGAACCAGTAAAGTGGTCCCCAGTTTTCCACTGATATTGTTGCGGTCTAAAGTCCAGCGAGCGGCGCGATCAAACAGCCAGGCGAGTACGACAAAGTCACCGGAGATTCCTTGAAGGCACAGCATTCCACTGCCATCTGTTTTGAGATCGTACAGATGGGGAATGATGGTGACATCAATGTTCGGTTCAAACAGCAGTTGGGCCACAATCTCTTCTTCGAGATTGCGTTTGGCCGGATTGCGGCTTTGCCCTTGACTGAGGACGACGGTCAGTTTTTTTGCCATCGTAGTTTTCTCGTTCTCATCTACTCGTTAAGTTGGCCCTTGATCGTACGTTGGGTCACTTCCCAAACCGCTTCTAGGTGCTTCATATACTCTTCAGGTGAAAGCAATTCGCTTTCGTCGGTGTCTATCTCAAATAGCCAGCCTTGGCCGTATAAATCAACATTGATCAACGAAGGATCGTTCATCAAGTCCGGGTTAAATCGAACTAGGTTGCCATCTTTCGGGGCATACAAATCGCTCTCGGCTTTGCTGCTTTCAATGAACCCAATTTCTTGCCCGCTGGTCACCGGCGTGTTGTCGTCGATATTCCACTCTAGGAAATACACATCTTGCAACAATCGCACGGCATACGCGGTAAAACCAAACTGGTAAAACTCGCCCTGTTTTTGAGCCCAAGTATGATTTTTCGCATACAGCCGGTCGGTTGGAATCGTGGCTTCGTACTTGCCCATCATGAAGACCAAAGGGTCGCTCATGTGTACCGCACTCCTTGAAATTTTTCTTCAAAGAATGGCGGCAACAGTCCGTCGACACACATAAATCCGGTCGGTGTTAACTCGATGCGATTGTCGTTGATTGTGAGGAAACCATCGTCTGCATGTTTTTTCCAAATGTCACTCCAACGATCCAGGATATTGGCGCCAAACTTCTTTTGGAAATAGTCGATTTCCAAATACCCGCGTTTTAGTAGCAAAATCGTTTCACGAATTAACAGTTGATCTTGCGTAGGAACGAAGGCTCGATTCAGCGGCAACTGTTTTTTCTCTAGCAGGTCGCCGGTGTAGTCGGCCCATTCGGTTTTGTTTTGATAATGCACGCCAGAGATGTGCCCAAAGCTGGCCACCCCGGTTGCTAACAAATCGGCACCGCCAAATAAATTGTCTCGATAGCTAAAGTTGATTTTGTGGGAATCTTTGACCATCGTATATCCACTTGATTCGCTGTAGCCTTCGGTGGCTAAACGATCAAATGCTTCACGGACCCAGCGTCTTTTGGTTTCCCAATCGGCCACAGGCGTTTCGATTTTGTTGCCCAAGATATCTTTGGAGTAAACCGTATTAAACGGCAATTCCATTTGATAAATAGTCACGCTCTCTGGCATAAACTGAAGCAGCTTCTCGATATTCTCTTGCCAGGTTTCGTCAGTTTCGCCGACCATGCCTGCGATCAAATCGATATTCACATTCGGGAAGTTGGCCGCTTCGATCCATTCCCAACATTTATAAACTTCTTTGCTCAGGTGAGCTCGGCCGTTCTCTTCTAAAATTTTATCGTTGAAGCTTTCGATGCCCAGGCTTAATCGCGTGACGCCCATCTCGCGTAGTGCTTTGACTTTGGACTCACTTAACGTGCCAGGTTCACATTCAAACGTGACTTCTTCCGCCTGATCCCAACTGATACTTTTTCGCAGTCGGTCTTCCAAGCGTTTAAGCTGCTTAGGGCTGAGGAACGAAGGGGTGCCACCGCCAAAGTAAACAAACTTAAATGGCCGGCCGCCCATGGCTGCCAGTTCGCTCACTTGGTGTATTTCTTCAACCAAGGCCGAAACATAGGTTTCGACATCGTTTGAGTTTTTATCGGTGTAAACGCGGAAGTAACAAAACTTGCAGCGTTTGCGACAAAAGGGAATATGTAGGTATAGCCCTAGCGGAACGCCATCTTTCGGAGCCGAGTTCAAGGCAGTATCTAGCTGGGGCAGATAGTCTTCTGACCACTGCGAATAGGGTGGGTAGTTGGTAATGAAATAACTACCTACTTCGGTTTTTGTTGATTCAGTTGCCATGAAATCTCTTTATCAAATAAATGTCGTGTGAAACGAACTCTTCTTATTTTTTACCAAAACAATACACAATGCCATCTTGGCTGGCGATTACCAACCGGTTGTTGGAAATCGCTGGMCCGCCGGTGAAWCCTTCGTCRGTYTCGTAGCTCCARGTCTCTKTGCCTGATTCTARATCRACCGCGTARAGCTTGCCGTCATCGGARCCGAAATAGACGTTYGTGCCAGCRATCACWGGYGAACTRTCGATRCGCCCRCGGGTCGGRAAGCTCCACTTYTGYTTGCCATCTTTYGTATTRAYGGCAGTYAATCGSCGATTACGTGASCCGAAGATTGCTAGTKTMKYRGTGACTGCTGCGCTRGAGCGAATCTCTTGGTGATTTCGGTCTTCRACATARACCCAGTTGGTCTTGGCCARTTTCCAGTCAATTGCATAAAACGAACCTGCTGAGGTGCCGAAGAAAACTTGRTCWCCATACACCGCAGGYGTGCTGCCRGTCGGYGAATCRATTTCGACATCRTCGACYAATTCGCCTTTRTCGATATCRATAATGTGCAATCGAGAATCACAGCCTGCCACAAAGCAGCGGTTGTCAACAATGGTYGGCATGCARCGRATTTGATCTTGAATTTCGTGTTTCCAAACTTCTTTGCCRGTCGCTGCTTCTAARCAATAGAGRATGGCGTCTTGCGAACCGAGTAAGATYTTRTCTTTGTAGAAATTSACGCTGGTGTTGATTTCTGCTCCGGTTTCATATTGCCAGTTCAGCGTCCCTTTTTTTGCATCTAAGCAATAGACCATGCCATCCATGTCGCCAATGAAGACTCGACCATCGGCATACGCTGGCGAACCAAAGAACCCGCTGTCGGTTTCGTATTTCCAAATTAAGCTGCCATCGCTCTCTTTCAGGGCAAAGACTTCGCCATCGAGATCACCAATGTAAACCACGCCATCAACAATCGCGGCGGTCCCTTCAAAGGCTCCGCCATCGACTTCAAACTTCCACAATAATTCAGGGCTGGCTGGCAGTTTGGTGTCTGCAACTCCATCGGCGGAAGGCGAACCGCGGAACGACTTCCAATCGGCTTGTACGCCTGTGGAAAATAGACAGAGTGTCAGCATAGCCACGAACATCGGCATACCAACATTTTGGATGTACAAGTTCAGGCGAGTCATGTTTTCATCCTGTGGGTAAGGAGTGGTAAATCTCTCAGGCAAGGCGAGACCCTCCATTCTAACAAAACTGAGACAAAACGACACAATTGTTTGCCCGTAATACGATCAAAACGCCAGGGAATATAAGTAAGCCAGCTCGGTTTTACCGACTTCGCGGGGATTAAACGTCCCTGTCCACTGGGTAGCCGCATGTTCGGCCAATTCTTCGACTTTTTCTTTATCGACTGACAGTTGGGTTAAATTGGTGGCCAGACCTGCTTTTTGGGCCAGTTGGGTGATAAAATTCGCAAGACCTTCCACGCCTTCGGATGCTGGTGGATAGTCATTACTTTCGTCATCAACTTGCAACAATTCTTGATACCAGTCGGCATGAACTTGACCGTTATAGCGAATCACATGCGGCAACATCACAGCCACTGCCTGGCCGTGGGCAATGCCATAGTGTGTGGTCAGCGGATTGGCCAGTGCGTGGGTAGCGCCTAACATCGAGTTCTCAATCGCCATACCAGCAAAACAGGCTCCGAGCTGCATTGAGCCTCGGGCTTCTAAGTTGGTCGGGTTATCTAACACTTTGGCAAAGTTACCTGCCAACAATCGCCAGGCTTCCCGGCTGAAAGCCATCGAACAGGAATTGCGTTTGGTGGTAACAAATGTTTCCAGCGCGTGAGCGATTGCATCGATGCCAGTTAGTGCGGTAATCGATGCTGGTTGCGAAACAGTCAACTTCGGATCAAGCACGGCAACTCGACAACTAGCCTTTTTATCTCCGCAAGCCATCTTCACATGCGTCTTTGAATCAGAGATCAGTGCAAACGATTGGGCTTCGCTGCCGGTTCCTGCAGTAGTCGGAACTGCGATCAAGGGCAGCATTTCTTTCAAGGCTTTGCCGACACCCCAGTAGTCTTTCATTTCTCCGCCGTTGGAGAAAATGAAGTTGATCCCTTTCGCGCAGTCCATCGCACTTCCGCCACCTAAGCCGATGATCAGTTCGATCTCGTGACGTTGGGCAACTTTCACGCCTTCGTTCACATTATCGGTCGATGGATTTTCTTTCACGCCATCAAACAGAAAGGTTTCAATTCCAGCAGCGTTCAACACATCGAGCCCGGTTTGTGTGTGTCCGGCTTTTATAACGCCAGGGTCACTCACGACTAGCGCACGCCGGGCTCCCAACTCGGAAGCCAAGTTGCCTAGTTCCTGAATCGTATCCGGTCCGAAAACGATTCGAGTTCGTGGCTGAAAATCAAACGGAATCATGGATTACTCTAAGGTGTTATTTAATGCGTGAATTCTCGATGATACGTTCACGCCGGGTGCCACTGGCTATGCCAGTGTTGAATTGTAGTTAGTCTATAAAATCAACTCTTTGTCGACATCAACAACATGGTTCGGAAAATACAAATTGCCGGAGTATATGTCATTCAAAAATGAGAAGACACAAACAGCACAACTGCACTTCACACTGGCGGAGCCAGTGGCACCCGGCCAGTAGCTCCCGATGTTGATGCAATTCATATTCGTCTATTATCGCACGAGTGCAACACAAAATCACCCGTCTACAAAATGTTTTTTGAGACGGGTGAGTGGATTGTCAATGATTTTGGATTGGGTTTCAGTAAGTTAGATCACTGCAATCAGTCAAAGGTTCTTAAACTTCTGCCGATTGATAGGCTCGGTTCTTGAACAGGAATTCAATGATATTGCCTTCGTGAGGCTGCAACCAGTCAAGTTTCATCGTTGGAATCGGGCCGATGTTCAAACGGTCAATATCGCGTGAAGCCGTTAATTCGGCAATGAATTTTTCATCGGCGGTGATTGCGGTGCCAACCAAGGTTGAGCCGATTTTCCTCAGCATTTGATCTTGAGGACATTTGACCACGCTCACAAAGGGGAACATGTATTCTTTGCTGGCAACGCCACGTTCAGGTGAGTCAGCATGCACCACCATGGGCTTCAAGTAATCGCAAAGTTCATGCTCTTCTAATCGAGGACCATAAGCGGCAGTGCAATCGGTGACGCCAGCTTCTTCTAAATCTTGCTCAATCATTCCCCAAACCCCAGTCGCCATGCCTTTCATGGTGAAGGCCGCGAGTGACGATTCAGGATCGGTAGGGTCTTTGACTTCAGTCGGTCCGATACGCTCAGCAATCGCCTGAGCGATTTCTTCGGTATGACGCGAGGCCCAAATGCCCGAAGCATTGATGCAACTTCGTCCACTATTGGCAAACACGCTAGTGACCATTAAGTCCAAGTATTTCTCCCAGTTGTCGACCACATCGTCGCCCAACATGATTTTACTGAAACCAGGGCCATGTGCTTGAACGCCGGAGTTGCCCGCGTATTGATCGATGGTTTGCTGTCCGCCAAACACCATCGAGCGTTCGCAGGAAGTCAACAAAGCGGCACCCACATCGGCGCCTGCACCTGGGTAGAGCGACATCGCTTCGGCCGGAACACCAGCTTCGGTGAAGGCCGAGAAAATCCGGTAAGGCGTCCAAGGTTCTTTGCCGCCTGGCTTTAATACCAAACCAATTTGCAGTGCAATCGCAGGCAGCCACAAAGTGTGAACGCCAGGCGAGTTCGACGGAAGTACCGCACCTAAAATTGGGGTCGTAGGTTGATAGCTGACCGTAACGCCTCGGCCTTCGTCGCCGTGCCCTTGGGCCAAGATATTCAGGTCGAGCCCACGGGTCAGGCATTCCAAAATCTGCGTCATGTTTTTCAACACGAAGGCGTTCTTTTCCATGTTGAAGCGGCACATGTGTTCCGGCAAACCGGTGCTGGCGCTTTGAGCATGCACAAACTCATCGGGCGTTTGTGTTCCATCGCCAATCGGAAGTTCGGCACTGGTGAACAAGTCGCCTGCTTTCTTGAGCATCTCCAATAACTCAGCGGGCGGAATTTCAAGCAATGCTTTACGAGCATTTTCTGCTTTACGCATGTCGCGTTTCAAAATACCGCCACCGGTTTGGCTTAACTTTGCAATCGGTTCGCCAGTATTGAAGTGAATCACATCTTCTGTTTCGAGTGATTCATAAGGCTTGCCCCAACGAATTGCAGGTAATTTCAACATCTTGAGTACATTCCAGTTTTGGTAGAAAAATCGGTAATTTGCAGTGTAAACAGTGGTTGAAGCGAACGATTAATAAACGCCCACGGTGGTTGATGATGCAATTTCGTGGAACGGTCGCACGCCGCTGACACCATCCCAGGGGTAAGTATCAAAAGGCATTTCACGTTCGGCTTCGTCACGTTCGAGGAAACCTGGCACAAAGAACTCTTTGGTCAACGTGGTTAGTTTCACGCGGCCCGTTTCGCCATAGCCTACGGTTTCCATTGGGTCGTCAAACGAAACGACTTCCGTTACTGCACGTGGTTGTGGGGCGTAGTAACTGATTTTGTAACCGTCAGCCGCAGTCACAGGTTTGCTACAAGCGAGACCCATCAGCGTGTTGCCGTAGGTTGGCGTCATGTAAATGCCGCTTTCTTCAGGTGGTCCGCCGAACAGTTCTTCGACACAGTAACGTGTCCACTGTGGGGTGAACTCGGTTCCGCCAGAGAAGATGCCGGTGATGCCAACTTCTGCCAACGAAGTTCCACGTTCTTCCAAACCGAGACACAGTGATTCAATGAGCTTCGGCGTACCGAACATGCACTTGATATCATGGCCAGCGGTCAGCACGGTCACTGCTTGATCGATGCAATGTTTTTTGTATTCTTCCAGATGTTCCATCCAACCTTTTTTGATCAACTTGACGACCCAGCGTGGATCAAGATCGATACAGAAACAGATTCCGCCTCGTTCTTGTGCCAAATGTTCAACCGCTAAACGTAAACGCCGTGGACCTGATGGACCGAGCATCAACCAGTTGCCCCCCTGTGGGAAATACTGATCCGGCAAGGTCTCGCTGAATATCGAGTAATCGGTACGGAAATCGGTACAAGCAATTCGGCTCTTCGGCACGCCGGTGGTTCCGCCAGTTTCAAACACATAAACCGGTTCGTTTTCCATCGCCTTGGGAACCCAACGTCGGACAGGTCCGCCGCGGAGCCAGTCGTCTTCAAACAGAGGGAACTTTTTGATGTCTTCATAGCACTTCACTTCGGTCAAAGGATCGAAGTTGAGTTCTTTTTTCTTCTCTAACCAAAACGGGCAGCCAGTCGACTCGTGAAAATGCCACTGCACCATTTCATACGTATGGGCATCAAGATTCTCACGGGCAGCGGTTTGCTTTTGAACGACTTCGGGCGAGAGAGAAGTTTCGCTAGAACTCATGACAGTACCTAATTAGGGGAAAGAAAGAATTGAAGGACACTCTGGGGCGAGGTCAACTTTTATCTATACGGCCAACAGTTTCACTAAGAGGACATCATCTTAGCAAGGAACGCTAGGCGAGTGTAATTCTTCAGGAATGACTGATTAAAAAAGCATACAGAAATAAACTTGTTCTGACAACCATTGGTCTAAGGAGTAATTTTCCAGGAAAAGTATTATCTCGTCGATAAAACGCTAAGATCAGTAGAATCCTCAAACAACAGACATATCTCCAATTGTTGGTGTGGCCATTGCTGAAACACCATATTGACAAAAACAGCCCTAACAGAGGGGCATGCAAATCTTTATTCTCGGCTAGACAAATCGGCAGCCGCAAGAGGTCACAACACAGGTTCTTCTGAGGGTGACTGTTTACCACTTTACACAACAGGGATACAATAGCTAGTAAATATGCGTTAAGCAAAGCAATCTACCCTTGAGTATGGATAGCAAAAAGGCAACTCAATGAGCCAACCAGACATAATAATCTTAGAAGATTGTGGCAGTGGACTTTATGGAAAAGTCTACAAAGCTCGTCAACCTAAATTAGGACGAGATGTAGCAGTGAAAATCATTAATTCAGAGTGGCCAAACGCTGCTGACGCGCTCTCGCATGCTAGAGCCTTAATAAAAGTAGCCGGTCATCAAAATATTGTGACTGTTCATGATGTTACCCAAGTCACGATTGAAGGATTTGAGAATGACCATGAGGCTATCATTATGGAATGGATCGATGGTGAAAGTCTTGGCGAGAGATTTAGTGGTAAAAAGTTCAGTGAAGAGGAGGCTGAGAAAATTTGTAAGGGTATGCTGGCTGGCATCGAATATATGCATTCCAAAGAGATGGCCCATGGTGACCTTCACCCTGGTAACATCATGCTCATGAGTGATTATACTCCCAAGATAATCGACATCGATCCTCACCAAGACAATACGCTGGCTCGCTTGTCAACCATTTCAAAAGAAGGGGCTGTAGCAAATGATATTGGCTATTTCACACGAGGTGCGATTAGTGTTTTACAGCGTACAAACATTCCAAGATTTCAGATCAATGAACTTGATACTGAACTCAGCAATGCGGATTCTTTAGAACAGATTCGAGCTATTGTTGATAAGTTTTTCAATGAGCCACGACCAATCACACTACCTGTGCATGGTAATTCAGCAGTCGAACCTTCGGAAAGTTTAGCAGAACAAGTTCAAGACTATATCGAAGATGACAAGCCTGTGAGGCTTCGGAAATTAATGCAACGCCAAGTGAAATTGGTTTGTGATGAACTTATCAGCGATAGATTCTGGGTTCAGGGAAAGCTGGGTGACGACACAATCAGACAACGAGTAGAGGATATGGAGGAAACTATTGGCCCGCTTCTTCCTGCACTAGCAGCCGGGGCTTATTGGGGAAATGACAGCCATACGCAATTATGGCGAGAGTGTATCGAGAGTGTTGCGAATGTTTACGAAGAGACAAAAAATTGGGGTGGAAACGTAGCTCTGCTTGAACTGCGTTCATATCCACCACTGATCATGTTGTATTCAATGGGTATCGGGGCGTATTGGAATAACCAATATAATACATTGAGGGTTCTCTTGCGTGAATGTAAATTGCAACGTCAAGATAGAGTAAGACCTCTCTCAGGTGAACTTTATCATTGGAAAGTTAATAACAAAGATTTATGGAATAAGAGAGTGCTAAAAGATGGACGTAGATTTACTCCCATATCTGATCAATTGTTAGACATCACTCAAGCATCAATGTCAGACCTTACATTTAACCAAGGCAATTTTGAAAGACGCTTTGACCAGTTTGAATATCTTCTTGGTGTGATTGAGGCCTATGGAGAAGGTGCAACGAAAGTAGAGTCAACATGGAATACTACAAGTTGGGGGCCTATCGGATCTTTTATTTGGAGACAAGGAACCAGAGGCGAGAGTGTTGAGAGTTTAGGAGAAAACCTCATTAATGACGTTGCTGATTATCCCATTTCAGTTGTGAGTCGGAGTATATTAGACTCTGGTTTATTCCAAGGAAGTAAGGATGAATTGAAAAATGCCGTGACAAATTATAATCAGTGTATACGTGAGGTTCGTGGTCAATATTCCTGACGATTTTATCGCAAATTATCCTCCGCCTACTTTACATCCAATTGATAAAATCATCTCTATCAACTACCTATTAACAACCAAAAGGGTCAGTCTGCGCCACCGGCTTCAACGCCGACATCCAAACACTTACGGCGACGATGGTTCCGATTACGATCAAAGTAACTTGCATTTCTATCATGGGTCTGACTTTCGTTTTTGGGGGTAATGTTTCTGTTACCGTTACTAAACGCAAGCCGGGTGCCAAACTCAAGAATGTGGGGGCGATTGACCGGAGGTGTCACGATTTGGGCCTAAAATCGTTGTAATCGGCCTATTTTAACGGTGTTCGCGTCAGCGCTTTTACGCATTTGATATCAAATTGACAACGCCGGTCCTGTTTCGAGACAGACTCTTGCCTCTTTCTATTGGGCCGCAACTCGGGTAATTTGGAGAGTCTTAACTCGCATTCCACTACTTTTTTATGAATGAGATTTACCTGTGAAAGATCGATTAACTAGTTCGCTTCCGGCGTTGACCGCAGTTTTGTTGCTGGCGTTTGTCAGTTCGACGATGGCCGAAAATGCCTCGCACCCGCAACTGGGCATGGGCGTCATGGTTGGCGTGGTTGTCCTGGCAGTCTTCCTTCCGATCCTGGACATCGTTGGAAAGCTCTCCTAGAGCACCTTTCGCACGGGCCGCGTAGCGAAAGCTCGCGCAGGCCGGATAGTCATTATTCGCGGGCATCCTCCAAATGGGGGGGTGCCCGCGAATTTTTTTCCAGCCCGCCATTCGAGATCAAATCGAGTTTCGAATTTAAACAACGAAGAGTTCATCGCACTCTCAAGATCCCGGGAATACGTGACCGATACATGCGGTGCTACTGAGGGAAGCACTCGTTCGCGAATGCACAGTAGCTGGATGGCTAGCTCGCCTGAGTTGACCGGACTGAGAGGTTTCTTGATGAAGACGTCATGTTTTTATCCGGAATCCAGGGTGGAACCGCCGAAGAGTGGCGGACCAACGAACACATAGGGCCAAGTCGGCTCGAGCACCTCAAACACAACTATAGAGACAATGAAACTCAACAGGAACAACGCTGGTTTCA
>NVWB01000090.1 GCA_002733575.1 Blastopirellula sp.
CCTGTTGTCAGTTCAACAGCAGCCAACATCCCGACTTCGGTCCGCGCAGTTAGGTATGATATCAATGATAACGATAGAGTCGACTTGTCCGATTTATCGATGCTAGTTAATTCTTTTGGGTTGGATGTCAACAGCAACCCAATTGCTTATCGAGCAGACTTCGATAAAGACGGTAGCGTTGGCCTAGCTGATCTTTCACGCTTAGTGAATCATTTTGGCTATCAACAAGGTGATAGTCACCAAATCGTTTTCCCTATTACTCAAGAACCAGAAAGCATTGAAATAGAAAAGGGAATATTCTTTGAGGAAGTGGTGACTAATGTTGTAAATAGAGAAGACACCAATGGAATTCATCGCACGAATACACCTGAGATAGAGTTCCAGTATTCTGATTTCCGTCATAAACCACTGCCTCAAAACTCAATCGATCATTCCGAAAGCGAACCGAATACAACTCAACCGACATTGACCGAACCATACCATCTTCTAGATCAGCTATTTGAAACTGAAGATCAAATACTAGAACTTGCTACTCAGCTAAATGATAATTTTCTGGCGGTCGATGACAGGGAAACAGAAATTGATGATCTATTTGCAGAGTGGGGAGAGGGAGAATAGATGAGAATTGAATTCTAAGCAGTTCCATGCTGTTGACGGCTGCTTGCCAAGCTAAATAAATTCCTTTCAAGGGAAAGCCAGTCTGCCCTAAGCCCAAGAGTTGTGGACTCCCTTTTTTCTTAATTATAGGGCTAAGTGGCTTAACAATTTCATCTTCTTTTTCTCTTTTCAAAACATAGGGGTCTGATGTTCTAAGTAAAGCAAGTCAATTGGATATGAAGTCCATTTGCTCGGCGGCGTTTTGGTTCCTCTATTAACCAGTGCGATTTTTAGTTCAAAACACTCTAAGAAAAACCGAGATATTGTCAGACTTTGTTGATTTCGTGGTTTTTAGCTTTGGTTTTTTGAGTTGAAGCCGGAAATATTTGCTTGTTGTTTTCTGCTTGGGTTGCGGCTAAACTAAAAACCATGAAAGACGTAACACTCATTCTCGAACGCATTGAACAGGGCCAAATGCAGGGCTCGGAAGAGCTTTTGCCGATTGTGTATCACGAGTTACGCAAACTGGCAGCCGCGCGGATGGCTCATGAACGGGCCGATCATACGCGGCAAAGTACGGCCCTGGTGCATGAGGCCTATATGCGGTTGGTTGATACCGATAAGGTGCATCACTGGAACAGCCGTGGGTATTTCTTTTCAGCGGCAGCCGAAGCAATGCGGCGAATTTTGGTCGAACATGCCTGGCCCAGTACTCGGCTCAGCACATTGAACGCCGTGGATAGCAGTACGATCTCGGAATAACGAGGAGTCGATGCCCGGCGGCTACAACAAATTGTGGATGGCGAATTAGATTGGATCGTAATGCGGGCCCTCGATAAAGACCGCAACCGGCGCTATGACTCAGCCAGCGCATTGGCGCTCGATGTGCAGCGGTATTTGGATGATGAAGCGGTAGAGGCTTGTCCACCTTCAAAAGCCTACCAGTTGCAAAAGTTTACCAAACGCAACAAGGCGTTTTTCATCACAGTGGCCATCGTGTTGATTGCACTAGTCGCCGGAACAGGTATCGCCAGCTGGCAAGCCGTTGTGGCCAACGAGGAGCGTGCTCAAGCAAAACTAGCGGAAGAAAAGGCCATCGAGTCTGAGGCCATTGCAGTAAAAGAAAAGCAAAAAGCGATCGAGAATCTGAATCTGGCGATTGCCGAAAACCAACGCGCCGAAGAGTATATGCAAACGGCGTTTGAGGCCTTGGATCAAGTCTATCAGGTAGCACTCGGTGGTGATCGGATGATCGGGGGCAGTGGGGGAATATGGGACACATACAATTACAGAACGTTATCGGTCAAAGAGACCGAACTCCTAGAAACTGCGTTGGAACTCTACAAACACCTTGCAAACTCAGGCAGTAAGAATCCAGAAGCAATTTATCGTAACGCATTGGCATTTCAGCAAATTGGAGCATTACACAGGAGTCAAGGAAACAGAGAGGAAGCTGTAGAAGCTTTTCGGCAAGCCATTGAACGGATAGAACATTTGACGGCGAATGGTTTGGGGACTGCCGAACAATTTATGACACTAGGAAATCTCTACCGTCACTTGGGTAACGTGACAATAAATTTAAAGCTAGACCCTTCAATACTACATGCTAAGGGACGACTTGCTGTGGAACGCTCCTTTGAGATGAATCCCAATAGCTTTGATGCTCTGTTTTATTTGGCAAACGAGTATCGTTCCCAAGGTGATTATACTAGCGCCAAAACAATGGTTGAAAAAGCTTTGCGAATAGACCCAAACGATGGTGGGGGTTATTATCGAGCAGCCGAGCTCTTTAGGCGTACAGAGGAAGGGAAACTTGCACTCCAGTACGCCCGAGAAGCTGTGCGACTTGATCCAACGAATGCACCGTTTGTTGCAAAACTGAGAATGTGCTTAGAATCAGAAAATGAACTGGAAGAGGCTGATAAAGTCAATCTTCAACTGCAGAAAATTGCCCCAAGATATTTTGGTGTGTACACATATCTTACTATAAGGCATATAAGTAAGGGAGAGTACCAGAAAGCTTTGGTGGCGGCAAATACTGCGGTTGAATTGAATCCGGTGCATGCGTGGTGCTACGATGTAAGAGCCTATGCAAATAAAAAGAATGGCAACTTAGAGCAAGCGTTATCGGACTACTCTAAAGCTTGTGAGCTAACGCATAATGCAAGTCCAGATTTGATTAGAAAAAGAGCCGATATGCTTGTCTTACTAGGCAGAGAGAGTGAGGCTCTTGAGCTGGTAAAAGAAGATCTTGAACCCCTTATCTTAAATGCTGCTTCAGATGAAAGAATGGTAGAGGCTTTAAGATCAAGAGGGAGCTTTTACAAGTCTCTTGGGAAATCGGAATTAGCAATTGCTGACTTCAGTAGAGCCATCGAACTCAAGCCTGAGCAAAGTTCTTATTATCGTGACCGTGGAGATTATTATCGAGAGCAGGACAAATATAAATTGGCACTTGCCGATCTGAATAAAGCGATTGAACTTCTTACGGATGACGGAGACCTTGAGGCTTATATTAGCCGAGCCGCGTTGTTTGTGAATATGGAGCAGTTTGATAAAGCTATCACGGATTATGAAAAGTACGTTGAATTGAGTTCCAATTCGCTGTCCAATTATACTTCGTATCAAGGGGCCCTATTCTCAATCGCAGGCAATGATATGTTGCGATACCAAGAACTTTGCCAGAAAATGCTGATCAACTTCGCCGATTTAGACGAAGCACTTGCAACCCACTTCACCGCCTGGGCGTGTGCCCTCGCTCCGAACGCGATTGAGGACTACACCTCGGCAATCCAACTTGCACGTCACGCAGTGGAACAAGAACCAGACAACCAACAGCATCTCAATGGACTCGGAGCGATTCTGATGCGTTCCGGTCAGTATGACGCGGCCAAAGTTGAACTAGAAATGGCCCTCGCGGCAGGTGAATCAGACAATACTTCTTCAAACTATATCCGCTACTTCCTTGCCATGACTGAACATCACTTAGAGCGCAAACAGGCGGCCGAGGATCAACTTCTAACCGCCAATACCGAGGCGACTAAAGAACTAGAGGACACAGAGAAACCACCTGCCTGGAATCGCAAACTAACACTGGAATTACTTCGCAAAGAAGCCGAGGTGTTGATACAGGTGACCAGTTCCCAATCAGAAGATGAAAAGTGACAATTAGGAACGCAAGCAAACAGTCGGCATCCTAAGACTGAACTACCGCGAATATGCTCACCTTTCTCATCAAATAACGCCACACGTTTCTTAGTGCCAGGCTGTGTGAAGTACCATGTGTTCCCAGTACCAGGCAAGCTCCATGCTGCTGTCGACGCTGTTTACAGCTGTCTGCCATGTTAATTAGTCGTCCTTTCAATGGAAATCCAGTTGCCGCTGGAATTGACGCAGTGGTATTCCCCAACGACAATGGAGTGACTCTCGAAATTCCTCAATTCAAAAATACCCAACCCTGTTCGCCCGAAAGTTCGCCATGTTTCAATCACTCGCCAAAACAGCAATTGTGCTGGCTATCGTAGTTCTCGTTTCTCAAGTTGCCCTTGTACAATCGGCCCAAGCCAAAGATGCCAGCCGGCCAAACATCGTTTTAATCATGGCAGACGACATGGGCTAGTTTCTTTACTGGATGCGTCAAATCCACTACTAAATGCCACAAAACTAGGTTCGCAACCGTTTGTCAGACTACATGAAATTTCTTTAAATTCCGTCCGATACAGGGTAATTAACTACACTTTGCTACACAAGTCGGCCGAATCGATTTCAGGCACTTGAGCTTCTCTTGAGAAACAAGGTCGAATGTTAATACGTTTTCAAGAATCCAGAGGCAAGAGATAGTCTACATTGCACTCGCTGGAAGTTCCAAGCACGCTGCACAAAAACTTGCTGAGCACCAACACGAATGAAAATTCGTTTCGCAATACACGGAAACATCTTGGCTGGGCGACCCGTTTTCGCAAGGAGACAAACCAGCCCACGCATTGGCTCGCGTTCGCGTTAACCGAAGTCGAAAAAGGTTTCCGCCGAATCTCAGGCCACAATAATTTACCCGCACTGGTGGCCGCACTTCAGAGATAAAACCTCCGCTCCAACAAAACAGAGGTGGCCCGCCCCTCATGCCTCTGCCCCCGCATCAACCCTAATCACTACGCTAAACTTCATAAAAAGTGAGACCACGATTTAACAATAGATGGGACATCCCCCTTTCCTTAGTGTCAGTCTGGATGAACCACCAATAGTTTGTTTGCATTACGATATGACTTGTTAGACATGTCTCTGAGACACAAGAGATGATTGATGGCACGGAATTGAAAGTCGGATCTGGGACCGTAATTTCTGGCCTTACCACAGGATCAAGCTTGGAAATAGGTCTAATTCTATGGTCATGTTTGAGGAACTGAAGCATCTCACTTCAACTGTGGCTTGTGGGAATCTCTGAATATCTCCGCGATAAAAGGGCCCTTTTTTAGAGAAATATGCGTAAATCAGGTCAAATCGATTGATTTACTTGTTCTTGTCCGTTTAGAATGGGACGACCCCCCCATTATCTATATATATTGTACTCTTCGCTCATCATCGTTGGATACCAAAGAAATGCTCCGTCGCAGGAATCGTAGTAAGTCTAAAAAAAGAACTCGTCGTGCCAAGCAGCGGTATTCTCCTTTAAGAGTTGAAGCACTTGAAGAGCGTCGATTATTGGCCGTGATCGGCAATAATATCTCAGTCGGAAATGAACTACAAAACTATCGTATCGGCATTGCTGCGACTGCTGAATACACGGCTCATTTTGGCGGTCAAGCTGAAGCGCTGACGGCGATTCAGACTTTTGTTGCCGATCTGAATAATCTGTTTGAAGATGAGCTTTCGATTCACTTTGATTTAGTTTCTGGCACGAATGTCATCTATACCGATGCCGGAACTGATCCGTATACCAATGGCGTTCCAAGTACCATGTTGAATGAGAATCAATCGGCACTTGATTCTATCTTGGGAACAGCGAATTACGATATTGGCCATGTTTTTGGAACCACGGGAAGTGGTGGATCAGGTTTGGCCTCACTTGGAGTTGTGGGTAATTCAAGTTTCAAAGGAAAAGGTGCATCTGTTTCTTCCGATCCATCAGGCCCAGGCTGGCTGAATTTAGTGGGTCATGAAATTGGGCATCAATTCGGAGCCCCTCATTCATTTAATGCCAATGCCTTTGAATCGTGTGCTGGAACTCGGGATGCCAGTGAAGCTTATGAACCAGCCAGTGGAACAACGATCATGAGTTACGCAGGTATCTGCGGACCCGATGATTTAGAAGACGACCCTAGCAGCTTTTTTCATGCAGCAAGTTATGAGTCAATTCAAACTTATATTGCCACAGCCAATGGAACTCCACACTCGAAAACTTCACAGACTAATAATATCCCTACCATTAATGCTGGGTCCAATTACACAATACCTGCCAATACTCCGTTTGAACTTGACGCTGTCGGTGCAGATGCTGATACCGGAGATACCTTAACGTATAGCTGGGAGCAACTTGATCTAGGTCCGGTCCAAAGTTTACCAATCTCTGATAACGGTAGTGGGCCGTTATTTCGCTCGTTTGAGCCCGTGTCAGATTCCAGTCGCAGTTTTCCTCGTCTAGATGATTTGCTGAACAATGTGAACACTGCCGCGATTGGTGAAGCGTTACCTTCAACAAACCGAGGTTTAAATTTTCGCGCTACCGTTCGTGATGGTGAAGGGGGTGTCAACTCGGATGACGTATTGCTGACGGTTGTTGATACTGGTTCCGCATTTTCAGTTATTTCGCCCAACACCGCAGTCGCTAGAACTGGAGCTTCATCGCAGACGATTCAATGGAATGTTGCAGGCACAACTGCCAATGGCATTAACACTGCCAACGTAGATATTTTGCTCTCGACCGATGGGGGAAAGACATTCCCAATCACATTAGCAACGACTGCCAATGATGGATTTCAATCTGTTACCTTGCCGAATATCACGACAACTCAAGCACGAATCAAAGTGCAAGGGACTGGAAATATCTTTTATGATATTTCAGACGTTGATTTTTCGATTATCGCCAACCCTTCAGTCGCTGGTGTTACCATCACCGAGACAGGCGGCAGCACTATGGTGGGCGAGAGTGGACTTGTGGGCGGTTCGGTTACTGATACCTATACCCTTGCATTAAATACCGTTCCTTCTAGCACGGTCCAAATAACGGTGACCGCTGACACGCAAACAGAAGTCAGTTTAGATGGAACGAATTTTTTCCCAAGTGTGGTAGTCTCTCGCAGCAATACTTCGGCACAAACTATCACCGTGCGAGGGCTCGATGATTCACTAGACGAAGGCATTCACACTGGTAAGATTACTCATACTGTTTCTTTAAGCGCAGATCCGAATTATCCTGTCGGAATGGTGATCAATTCTCTGAACCTGAGTATTGCAGATGATGAATCTCAGCCGGTTGTTGGAGTTGACTTTGATCAAATTTCGGGTACTTCTCCAACAAACTGGACGCGTCTTTCCGAAGATTTCGGAGGAACTACGAATAATCTGATTCGCGAAGATGGGATTACCACAGAAATTGGGTTAGAGTTAGGAGTTGGCGGATCAGCGGGACTGAACCAGACAAGTCCAGACGAAGTCCCTCTGCACTCGCCTCAATTAGATGGAATTGATGGAAACCATTTAGCTTCCGATTCATTAACATTAACTTGGACAGGGCTAACGCCTGGCACCGATTATAATCTCTACCTTTTTGTCGCTGAAAACTTTGGAACAGATGCCGTTCAAGAGATCGTCGTGACGGGTGGAGCAGGAAATCCCGTTTCGTTTATTCAAGACACGCAAACCATCGGAAATAGTTTGCTTGTCAACTCCGGAATCGCCGATCCTGCGAAGAGAATCGAATCCGATGCGATTGTGGCCCAGGCAGATTCTAGCGGTAAAATCAAAATCGTTGTCACGAACATAAGCGCTGACTCAAACGACAGTGCGATCTTGTCTGGCGCTGCGATCCAAGAAATTGGCCCTAGTGCTGTTGGCTTTGGAGTTACGCAAACAGGCGATTCTACGAAAGTGAGTGAAACAGGCTCAACTGATACATTTGCTGTCCGTCTCTATTCTCAACCAAGTTCCAATGTTGTGATCACTGTTCAGTCAAGCGACACCGGCGAAGCGACCGTCGATAAATCGACATTGACATTTACGCCAGCTAATTGGGATACGGTTCAAACGGTCACTGTCACTGGAGTCGACGATGCGAACCCTGACGGATCGCAGACTTCATTAATTACTTTATCCGTGGATGATGCTTTGTCGGATAACGCCTATGATGGGGTGGGTGACCGAACGGTTACCGTTGTCACTCTAGACGATGAAGCCCAGCCGCTGGTGGGCGTTGACTTTGACAAGACAGGTGCTTCACCTACAAATTGGACAATCATCACCGACAAGTTTGGAAGTAGCACACTGAATCTCATTCGAGAGGATGGATCGTCTTCAGTCATTGATCTTACTGTGACTATCTTTGGAGGTGCAAATGTTACTAACGGAGCTGCTCCCAGTAATCTACCAAATCACACTCCTAGTTTAGCTAACATCGGAGGAGGAAATTTTGCAACGAGTTCTATCGTTTTAACATGGTCTGACTTAGCTCCTGGTGCAGATTATGACCTGTATCTTTTTGCCAACTGGGGGTACTTGAATCCAGTTACCCAGACAGTTGCCATTTCAGGTGGAGGAACCAACCCTGCACCGTTTGTCATGGACACAACAATTGTTCCGTCTAATACACTTCTCATTAATGATGTGGTGGCTAGTTCTTCGCGAACTTTAAAAAATGATGCAATCCAAGCTACGGCAGATGTTAATGGTCAGATACAGATAACAGTGGCTAACTCAGGATCCGATTATGCGTTCCTTTCAGGTGCAGCTATTCAAGAATACGTGCCAGCAACTCCACCAGGATTTTCAATCATAGAATCTGCTGGATCAACCAGTGTCGATGAAAACGGTTCCACCGACAGTTTCGATGTGGTTCTAGACACGCAGCCAACAACGAATGTCGTTTTGACCGTGAATTCATCAGATACTAGTGAAGCAACGGTTAATAAATCAACGCTCACTTTTACTCCAAGCAACTGGGGTATCCCACAGACAGTTACTGTGGCAGGTATCGACGATTTTGATGTGGATGGTGACACGTCTTCACTGATCACCATTTCAGTCGATGATGCCAACTCCGATGATACATACGACCCATTGCTCGACCAAAGCATTACAGTCACGACTTTAGAGAACGATCTGGCATCGTTGATTGGAATTGATTTTGACATCGGTGGGTCTTCGCCTACCAACTGGAACTTGATTGATGCGTTAGGCTCTGTGACTTCCAATAACTTGCTGCAAGAAGATGGAGTAACGTCATCGATCGACCTCGCTCTGATCGATATAGGTTCCTTGACTGGTGGTCATGCCCCAACTGATTTACCTGATCACACTCCTTTATTAGCTAATATCGACGGAGTCGCTTCCGCAGCAGGCATGAGCCTTACTTGGTCTGATTTAACACCAGGGCGAGATTACAACATTTACCTGTTCCTTGCAGAGTATTTCACCGCAGTCACAAATCAAACCATCACAATCAGTGGCGGTGGAATCAATCCCGCTCCATTCGTGATGAATAATGGTTCTTTGCCAGATGGTGCATTGCTTTTCAACAACATCGTTGCTGCTCCCAACAGAACACTTGCGGATGATGCCGTGCGAGCAACCGCTGACAGCAGCGGAAACATTCAGATTACGATTACGAGTAATAATGGAAGTAATGTTCGCCTCTCAGGTGCAGCAATACAGGAGATTTTAATTGTCCCGCCAGGTTTTACAGTCACAGATACAAGTGGCTCCACTAGTGTAAACGAAACTGGGTCTACCGACACGTTCAATGTGGTTCTCAATAAACAGCCAACCACGAATGTTGTTCTCGATATTAGCAGTGGTGATACCGGCGAGGTGACAGTAGACAAGTCGACACTGACTTTCACCCCTGTCAACTGGGATCAAGCACAGACAATCACCGTTACTGGTATCGATGACTCTAATGTCGATGGTGATATCAATACAAACATCACTATTCATGTAGATGATACCAACTCCGACAATGCTTATGATCCTTTGCTAGATCAAACCATCAGTGTTTTAACTGTTGACGATGATCCTCTGGCAACCGTCATTAAAATTGATGGCAGCGGCAACTTAGTTCTGACCGCCGCACAAGGTCTTAACCTTGCCGATGATATCAGCATCAAGCTGGACAGTGGCAAACTGGTCATCAGTGACAGTACTCAGTTGTTTCAGCTAGATGCCAGTGTGGCTGGCAGCGGAGATCAAACGAAGTCTGTTACTATTGATCCTGCTGCGAATAAAACCTTTACCGGAAACATTCTTATCAACACCGGCGATGGCGATGACAAACTGACACTCGACTTCAGTGGCGGCAATTTCAGTCACGCGATTCAATTTGATGGAGAAACTAACCTTACCTCAGCACCTGGGGATCAACTGATTCTAGTGGGCGGAACTTTCACCGATGCAACCTTTGGCTTTACCGACGAGACCTCAGGCACTGTTGACCTAACTGGAAATAGCACTATTAGCTATACCGGCTTGGAACCAATTACTTCAACCATCAATGCTGCAAACGTAACTCTCAACTATAGTGATGCAGCCGAAACGATTTCTATCTCTGATGCTGGCAGTGGGAAAACAACCGTCAATTCTGATAAAGCGGAAGTAGTTACATTTACGAATCCCACAGGCAAGTTAACGATCAATGCCGGAGATACTGGCGTTAATACGATTAATGTCAATTCGATTACAACTAATTATTCGTCAATTGAACTGCTAGGCGGCAATGCTGGTGACACTGCCAACCTGAAAGGAAATATCACACTCAACAGCAATGCTTCGCTTCTAGTTGAAGCCAATTTAATTAATTTAGCTGGCGGGGTTTCAATTAATTCTTTAGGTACCGGTGAAATCAAACTTATTGCAGATCAAAACATCACACTAAATAAGGCATCAGAACTCACCACGGTAGATGGCGGAATTACCCTTGAAAGCAACACTGCGTCAACTGCTCAAGTGGGCATTGCTGGAATTGAGATCGAAAACGCTGCCCTGAAAACTACTGGAACAGGTGATATTAGTATCGTTGGTGTCGGGAGTGATCGTGAAAAATTGTATGCACTCCCACATGGAATTCAGATCTCTGATAGCACATCAATCGTGTCAACATTCATCGGTGCGAATGCAGGAGAAATCCGATTAAAGGGAACAGGGGGGCGTTCAACTAAGAATCCATCGGGGATCATAATTTCTGGTTCAGATAATCAAATCAAAAGTATCGATGGAAATATAAGCATCGAGGGTAGAGGTGGAGCTGGTGCAGGGTCTTCCTACAACAGAGGTATCCAATTTGATGGATTTAATTTTGAACTTTTTTCAGAAGGAATTGGTGAATTTGCAGCTAGCATAACCCTTGATGGAGTGGGGGGGGAGGGACGCGATAGTAATGTCGGCGTCTATTTCGGTGCACGCTATTCAAAGATTGCGAGTATCGATGGAGATATTCTGATTAAGGGTCAGGGAGGTAACTCAAATTCTACATTAGGTGGTTCTAATAGAGGAATCCATCTCTACGGGGACCATTCATCCATTGTTTCCTCAGGCACTGCAAAAATTTCTATTCATGGAACGGGTGGAACTGGAACAGGGTCTAATATCGGAATTTTAAATTCCGACCCTGAAATATCTAGTGTAATAGGCGACATATCTCTAACGGGCCAGGGAGGCAACGGAACTTCAAATGGGAATTCAGGCGTGCAGCTCCAGCAGGAAGCCAAAATCATTTCTAGTGGCACTACGAGCGAAGCAGCAACGATCTCAATTGTAGGATTGGGTGGCACTGGAACTAGCGGGTTGATAGGAGTAGCGATTTCATTAGCGACTGATCAGTTTAAAAGTGAAGCTGGGGACATCTTTATTTCTGGTACAAGTGGCATTGGAACGAGAGATTCCAACTACGGAGTTTTGGGAGGACCAGTTTTATCCACTTCTGGAAATCTAACGATTGTTGGAGTTTCTGAGTCAGGGAATTCTTCAGGTGTTTATATCGCTGGTACGAATCAGAGTGGATTTAGCACGACTGGCAATGGGGCAATTTCACTTACTGCCACCGGAAGTGGAACATCACCTGATTTGTTAGCCACAGGAAATAGTAGCATCGGTGGAACATTGGCAGCGGGGCCAATTGCCATACATGCCGATTCCATCGAGTTGGACGGAACCTTCAAGCTACAAGGGACAAGCACGCTAAGTCTTCTGCCACGCACCGCCGGAACCTCTATCGGCCTGGGAGGCGGTAGCGGAACATTGAACTTAACTGATACTGAAATCGCGATGTTGGCCGATGGGTTTAGTTCCATAATAATCGGCGATCCAACATCGGGTAAGTTAGACATCGACACTGCTACTTTCACAGATCCGATTTCCCTCTTCGCCAGTTCTACCAGCGATCACGCAGGTACCGATATCACCGCTCCTTCGGTCGCTATTAATGGACAATTAACACCAGGCCAATCACCTGGTGTCTTTACTGTTTCAGGAAACACAACACTCGCAGATGGTTCCACGTTGACAGTCGAGCTTGATGGGAAATCGGGTGCCGGAGTCACCGGGGGACATGACCAGTTAAATGCAACCGGTAGCGTAGACCTTGTCGGGTCAGTGACTTTGAATCTGATCGGAACACCAACATTAACAGGCGGAGAAAGCTTCACAATTATCGAGCGTAACGGCGGAACTGGCACGTTTGCTGGCATGCCTGAGGGACATGAGATTTACAACTTTTTAGGAACTGGGTTGCTGGCGACCCTATCTTATCAAGCAGGCGACGGGGACGATGTAGGGTTAACGACCAAACTTCTTGTTCCTGGAGTTACGATAATCCCAACCGGTGGCATCACCAGCGTTAACGAAAGTGGAACGACTGATAACTTGAGTGTCGTACTTGATGCTCCTCCCACTTCTAATGTGGTGATCGATGTCTCTATCTCAGATCCCACAGAAATTCGACTGGGAATCAACAATTCCGCAATAGGCACGCCAAGGTTGTTTGCTGTAGCGCTCGATGGCAATAACGCTATCGTTGAACTCAATCCCTATACCGGAGCAGAAATAAATCGATTCCCAACTCCTGTAAGCACAGGAGGAACGGAAGGGCTTGCTTATGACGGAGTAAGTCTGTTCTTCACCAAAGGGAATCCGTCTAATGGAATGACTACTCTTTATGAATTAAATCCTAATACTGGAGTTCTAATTGATAGCGATTTCTTTCGTGTCGGAATCGATGGTGGGGCTGATGGGCTGTCTGTACTAAACGGGCATGTCTACATCATGAATAGTATGATGGAGCAAATTGTCGAATTTGATCCGGTGTCTGATACGATAGTAAACACTTTGAGTCTGGCCTTCTATGTTAATGGTTCTCTTGGTGCGATAGAGTCTAGAGAAGAGTTGCTGATAGGCAGTACCGATAATGCCCGATTAAAGGCCATAGATGAAGCAACAGGATCAATTCAAGCCAGTTATAGCAACTACGGTTACAATGCAATTAATGCAACGGCAGCCATTGAGTCAGAATCGCTGAATAAAATTTTTACATCCAGTGGTTTTGATAGCCATCTTGCCGTAACAGATCTCCAGGGAAAATACGAGAAGAGACTCTATCTGCCTTATCGTGTGTCAGGACTGGCTGCGAATATCTCGAAAGATGAATCCTATCAACTGGTATTCACTCCCGACAATTGGAATGACCCTCAGACTGTGACTGTTATTGGGAAAGATGATCCGATTGTGGATGGGGATCAAACTTCAACGATTACCTTCTCCATTGACGATCAGAATAGCGATGACAGTTATGATCCGTTAACGGATCAATCTTTCAATGTCACTACGATAGATAATGATACTTTAGCGCCCATTGTAAAGATTGACGGCGGCGGTAATCTTGTGCTCAACAGCGCTGCTGGCTTTGATATCTCCGATGATTTTACCATCGAACTTGATAATGGAAAAATCGTAATAAGCAATCCGAGTCAATTGATTTCGCTCGATTCATCCGTTACCGGTACTGGCAACGCAACGACATCCGTTGTGATCGACCCAGCAGCCAACTCAAGTTTCACTGGCAACATCCAAATCAACACACTTGATGGAGATGACACACTGACCATTGATTTCAGTGGTGGTAACTTTAATCAGTCGATCCAATTTAATGGTGGAACGCAACTGTCAAGCTCTCCTGGTGATCAACTGATTTTACAAGGAGGAACTTTCTTAGATGCCACGTATGATTTTACCGATTCAAATTCCGGCATGATCAACTTAACTGGCAATGGGGAAATTACCTACACTGGGCTCGAACCCATTGCGGCCAACATCAATGCAACGAACGTCACTCTGAACTATAGTGATGTTGCCGAGTCAATCGTTATTTCCGCTGATTCAACTGGGAAGACCATGGTTGATTCCGATAAGTCCGAATCACTCACCTTTCTAAATCCATCTGGAACTTTCACAGTCAACCCTGGCGATACTGGGGTGAATTCGATATTGATTAAGGATACGTGGTTCTCTCCATTATACTCCGCATCAATTCAGATTATTGGCGGTAATGGAGGAGACACAGTTGATATTGATGAGCAAATCTTGCTTGCACCAGATAAGTCAATCGAAATCGTTGCTCAATCGATTCGCCTGATCAACGATGCTTCTGATATTAGTACTTCGGGTACAGGGGAAATCGATTTCACCGCAAATCGAGAAATTTGGTTTAGCGAAGGGAGCAGTCTTTCGACCGTCGATGGTGGAATCACTTTGCTGGCCAACCCAACAGGCATTAGTGGAAGCTTTCAGGGAATCAAGGCAGAGAACACAATCATCCGGACCAAAGGGTCTGGGGAGATCAATATTACGGGAACTGGTGGCAACTTTGCTTCCACCAGTTATCACTACGGTGTCTTTTTAAAAACAGGAACTACGGTCAGTTCTACATCAAGTGCAGCCAATGCCGGAGATATTAATATCTTTGGTACAGGAGGTGATGGCGTAACACGTAATGTTGGCGTTTTACTTGATGACCCAACCACAGTCATTTCCAGCGTCTCTGGGGATATAACTATTAGTGGTCAAGGGGCAGACGGGGCTGGTGGTAATAACTCTGGAATTCTGATTTACCAAAGCGGTGGAATCATTTCTACCGGAACTGGAGCCAACGCGGCTGCTATCTCATTAACTGGAACTGCTGGGTCAGGAACAGACAGGAACCGAGGGGTCATCATCAATAACAGTCCTGTATTGAGTAGCGATGGTGACATTTCAATACAAGGTATCGGAGGAACAAGCACATTAACTGATAGTCGTGGAGTCAATATCTTTAACGGAGCCACAATCCAATCGACAGGCTCTGGCATAGATGCCGGAAATATCACTATCGATGGAACTGGCGGCATCGCTACCGACTTGACTCAAGGAGTACACATCGAGAGCACCAACACTCAAATTACTGCTGGATCAGGCTCAATAGACATTACCGCCACAGGAAGCGGCACCTCGCCAGATTTTATCGGTACCGATGCCAGCAGTATCGGTGGAGCATCGGCTACTGGTCCGATTGCCATCCATGCCAACACGATTGAATTAGCTGGAACCTTCAAGCTGCAAGGGACAGGCGTGCTAAGTATTCTGCCACGCACTGCTGGAACTACCATCGGCCTGGGAGGCGGCAGCGGCACATTGAACTTAACCGATAGTGAAATTGCACTATTGGCAGATGGCTTCAGTTCAATCATTCTAGGAGACGCAACCTCTGGCAAGTTAGACATAGACACAACCACCTTCACTGATCCAGTCTCTCTATTCGCCAGCTCTACTAGTGATCACGCAGGCACAGATGTCACCGCCCCGTCGGTAGCCATTAATGGACAATTAACACCAGGCCTATCACCTGGGATCTTTACTGTTTCAGGGAACACCACACTCGCAGATGGTTCCACATTTACCGTCGAACTTGATGGAAAGTCGGGTGCCGGAGTCATCGGGGGACACGATCAGTTAAAAGCAACAGGCAGCGTAGATCTTGTCGGATCGGTGACCTTAGATCTTATTGGAACACCAACATTATCTGGTGGAGAGAGCTTCACAATTATTGATCGCAATGGAGGATCAGGTACATTCTCCGGAATCCCAGAAGGGTACATATTTCATAGCTTTTTAGGTAGCAATTACAACGCGACTTTGTCCTACGTTGGAGGAAGTGGTGATGATGTAACCATTACCGTTGAAGTTTTACCTATTGGTTTCTCTGTAATAGAATCCAATGGTACAACCACTGTGACTGAATCTGGTGCGGTCGACACTTTTGAAGTCGTGCTTGATGCAAAACCACTCACCGATGTGGTATTTACGTTAGGCAGCAGCGATACCGGCGAGGTGACTGTAGATAAGTCGACACTGACGTTCACATCCGCCAATTGGAATGTGGCGCAGCTCGTGACGGTCACCGGCATCGATGATGTTTTGGTCGACGGCAGCCAGAATTCAACAGCCACGATCTCAGTCAACG
>NVWB01000091.1 GCA_002733575.1 Blastopirellula sp.
ACGTAAGCACACAAACAACGGAATGCTGTCACCTGCAGACTTTGAACAAAAGCAAATATTGAAACCGCAAAGTATCTAGGAAACTAGGGGCAATTCAAATCCATCGTTAAAGAAAAATGCTGACCTCAACCAATTCACATCCATGCAACATCAAATTAGGAAATCACCTATGAAAAAAGTTCTTTCTATTATGACAATCGCAACCATAGCTCTGAGTTCAGCTTATGCAATGTCAGGACAATTTGCTCAGGCTGCCGAAGTAACTTTGTACAAAAACCCGCAATGCCAGTGCTGTGAAGGTCACGCCCAATATTTAAGACGCAACGGGTTCACAGTAACAGTGACACCAACGCATGAATTATCTGCCATGAGCCGCAAGCAAGGTATTCCTGATGATTTTCAAGGCTGCCATCTCGCTTTCATCGACAAGTACGTGGTGAGCGGACATGTGCCCGTTAAAACCGTCAATAAACTCCTGACTGAAAAACCAGATATCAAAGGCGTGACATTACCGGGAATGCCCATGGGGTCTCCAGGAATGAGTGGCAGAAAAACAGCTCCCTTTAAGATAATGGAAATATCGAAATCTGGGGCTGTGAACAAGATCTATGCCACCGAATAAAACTGCTCGTCCTGGAGGATATCAATATGAACTCGCGTACAAAAATCTTCATGGGTTTGAGGTCGGTAGGAGTGGCTGTGCTCATTGTTTCCATACTTGCTGTTGTGAGCAAAACAGCAACGGCAATTGATATTAATAAGGGCATGGCTCTTTACAGTGAAAATTGTGCTGCCTGCCATGGTGCGAAGCTTGAAGGCCAACCGAACTGGAGAGAACAACTGCCCAGTGGACGCCTTCCTGCACCGCCCCATGATGCATCAACGCGCGGCGATGATTTTTATGAAACGCCCCCAGAAGCTGTTTGGGCGCTGATGGGGGTCGAAAAATTTTCTCCCACCATTTGGGAACCGGCCTGTGGCAAGGGCGCGATATCCAATGTGATGATCGAGGCCGGTTATAAATTCCAACTGTCTGATTTGCGCGATAGAGGCGCTGTCAATCAGGATGGTGAATTGGCAAATGTTGAGAATTTTCTGAACTCAAAATGGCGGCGCAACACCAAAAACCAACCCGCCATGGATATGGTGACCAACCCACCTTTTAAGGATGCCAACGCCTTCATCGCCCATGCCATGCGCGAACATCGCCCGCGCAAAATTGCCATGCTGCTGAATATGAACGCCATGTGCGGCACGGAAAATGCCGACCGTAATTTCTGGATGGATGAGCACCCGCCAGCACGGATTTACATTTTTTCAAGGCGTTTACCAATGATGCATAGAGACGGGTATGAGGGGCCGCGCTCAGGCTCCCAGATGAATACGGCGTGGTTCATCTGGGAGTTGGGCAAGAACGGCAAATACCCAAGCAAGCCAAGTGAGATGCACCGACTGGACTGGAAAGAGTTTGTGCCCGAAACAGCAGAAGCCGGGGGTGATGAATGAGCTACAGCCCAAGCACTTCGCGCAATGCTTCATTGGCCCTTGTCTGCCAGCCGCGCCCGCCTTCTTTCAAGCGTTCGATGATATCTCTATCCAGCATAATGGTTGTGCGGATTTTACGTTCATCCTTAGCCATGAGTGGGCGTCCGCGCTTGGCTTTATCGAATTCCTCAATGGTGAATGTATCAGGGTCGGCATCAATCCCTTTTTGGATCTCACGATCTTCCTCATCGTTTGGTAACATGAACCCTTTGAGGGTTTTATTCTTTGTTTTCGACATAATATCTAACCTCTCTTTTATTGGCTTTGCGAAAGCTAATGATACGTTTTTTGGTGTTGCGCATGGTGTAAACGAGCGCATAAATCCGTTTGGAAACTGGTGCAAGGACCAGTATGCGAACCTCGCCGCTAACCACTTGGGTAGCCGACAATGCAGCGGCCCAATCCAGCAAAACAACATTGGCAAAATCAACACCGTGCTTTTCCAAATTGCTCTGGCGCTTGGCTTCATTCCATTCGTAAGTATCGTTGTTTTTCATGACTTTAATATATGCATATTAATCAAAAATGTCAAGAATTATTATGCATATAATAAATATGATATGGGGGCAAAATGACTGATCGCCCGACCTTGGCTGTTTACACAAAATTGCGCCGCGAAGGCCTCGGCATGACCCGCCCGGCGCTGGCCAAACAATTGGGCCTGACGACGCGGCAAATCGAGCTTTGCGAAATACGCGGGCGGCTCGGCAAAAAGGCGCGTTCTGCGCTGATCAATTTCAATCAATTGGAGGGTGTGTGATGGCGGATATTCTACGTTCAAAATTTGCTGAAGATGTGAAAGTGGAATTGGCGCTGCGCAAGTTGTCCCTAAGAGACGCGCAAACCCTAATGGCGAAACTGTCACCTACACACCAGCGAACAAGAACGCGCTGAAATCCTATATCAATGATTTGCGCGGGGCTTTGGGTATGTCGCGAATAGCCAATCCGGGAATGGTATTTAAAACCCCTGTTTTTGGTAGGAGAAAATTTTGAACGCACCTCCAGCCAAACCTTCCATTGTCATTACGGACAAATGGGGCAATCAGAAATCTGAGGCTACCGCGTATCGCGGGGCCGGTGGCCAGCATCCATCTTTGACCAATTGGCGTCCCGGTCGCTATAGCGGGCATACGGCTTTGCGCCAGTCGCGTGAAGTTCTGAATGACCGTATCCACGACATGGCCCGAAACGATGGCTGGGCCTCGGCGGCAATGACCCGCTATGTCGATACAATTGTTGGCTCCGGTTGGCGGTTATCTGCCAAGCCGAATTTTACAACGTTGGGAATTACCCGCGAAGAGGCGGATATAGTCTCCGACCAGATTGAGGCCTTGTGGCACGATTACACCCATGATTTGGGGTTCTGGTGTGATGCTGAACGCGCACAAAATATGAATGGCGTTCTCGGTCTGGCTACCCGCCATCAATTTGCCGATGGCGAGGCGCTTGGCTGGATTGGTTATCGCGAAGAGGCACCCAGCGGATTTGCGACTTGCGTTCAGGTAATCGACCCGATGCGGCTTTCAAACCCGAATGATCGGGCGGATATATCAAACGCGTTTATTCGATCATTGCCGGCAGGGGCGGGCGCTTTCATGTGAACGGGCCCAACGTCGTCGAGAAAATTATCTACCCCGATGAAACGCACACGTCGATCGATGACGAAACAAAACTCCACGATTTTATGATCAAGGAAATAGGTGAACTCATGAACGTTCAAACTCAGAGTGCAAAACCGTTTTATATTGGTGCTGGCGAGCAAATCAGCGAGCAGCAGATTATTCAACTGGCCGCAGAAAACGGAATACCGCCTTATCTGGCACTGGCCTGCTCATATAAAGAGACACCAAAGTTGATAGGGTCTTGGAGTAGCGGCGCTTTGAATGCGCTCTATGAGGATCATGTTGCATACCGCAATAGTTCTGGATCTGTTCGTAACCGTTTGGCTGATGCTCGAATTGCTGCGCGTGGCTGGCGCGAATTGCCTTACCCGCCTTCACCATATCCTCACATTGATTTGTGCGCCGAGATCGCCGGTGCTGAAATTGCCAGCCTTTCAACCAGTTGGGGATTGTTTCAAATCTTGGGTGAAAACCATAAAAGGGTTGGCTTCGAAACAGCATTGGAAATGGTGACCTGGTTGGCAGCAAGCGAGTTGAACCAATTCACCGCATGGGTGCGTGTGATTGATTCAATGGGCGTGAAAGATGATCTGCTGCGCGAAGATTGGAACGGATATGCAAAGCGCTATAACGGCCCGAAATATGCAAGTCACGGCTATCATACAAAACTTGCGGCGCTGGCCGCCAAGTTTGCGAAGAAATATGGCAAGGGAATTCCGACGCTGCCAGCACCTACGGATCCCGTGCCAACTATCCCGGATGTCGTAACGCCAACGGTGCCGGATGTCATCTCACCGCTGCCAGTAATCACCACTGAACTGACGCTGGAAAATCTGCGTAGCTGGCCACCGGAGAAAATACTCGCCGGAAAAGTTGCGGTGACCGATTTCCTAACCATCACAAATATCATCGAGCAGGAACGGCTCAATCCAACAACCAAGGCGGCAATCTCGCCGCCCGTAATCGAGGAAACTGACATGTCATTTATCAAATCAAAATCTATCTTCAAATCAAAAAGGATATGGGGAATAGCTGGTGTTTTGATTACCGCGCTCTTTCCTGTTGCGCAGCCAATAGTTGATTTCGTTCTTCCTACAATAACAGGTGCAACGCCCGAAGTGTTGGAACAAATGAAATCTAATCAGGTGGCAGCTGAGGATGCAATTCAAAAGGTGCTCATCGCAGTTAATGCACTCTTGACCCTTTATGGAAGCCTTGTCGCTGAACACAAACTGACATTGCCCGGAGCGACAAAGGCCTAATTTCACCCGCATCAAAACTATCCGGTGCGTGAATGGTCAGGCTTCACGTGCCGGAAAAATTCAGGAAATTCCTATGGATTTGGACTCTTTTAAATGGGCATTCGGGTTGCTCGCCACGACTTTTCTTGGTGGATTCTATTTTCTGTCAAAAAGAATATCTGGAGTTCATGGCCGGATTGATGATGTCAGAAAAGATTACGTCAGGCGCGATGATTTTAAAGATCATATGGACCGGCAGGAAAAGTCCGCCGATAGAATTGAGAAAAACATGCAAAATCTCAATGACAAAATGAGCGAGCTTCTTCAGCGCAAGTAATTAATCACAATATCAAACGAGTACAGGGAGGCCGTTAGACGGCCAGCGGGGCCATGTCGCGAAACAATATCCCCGCCCGATGGAATAAACCTTAGCACCGTCCCTGCGCTCGCAGATGACGTGATTTAGGTAAATATATCATGAAAGATTTGCTCGGGGATGAAATCGCCTCGCAAGCATTGCCTCCGGCTGCATGGCTTGGCGGCAAAAGAAAGCTTGCAAAAACCATATCCAAACGCATCGCCACGATCGCGCATTCTACCTATGTAGAGCCGTTTATCGGGATGGGTGGTGTGTTCTTTCGCAGGCCGTTCGCAGCTCAATGCGAGATAATCAACGACATTAATGGCGATGTGATGAACCTTTTCAGGATTTTGCAGCGTCACTATCCGCAATTTATGGATTGTCTGAAATTCCAGATTGCCTCGCGGCGTGAATTCGAAAGCTTGTTAAAAGTGGATGCATCCACGCTCACGGATCTGGAGCGGGCTGCGCGGTTTTTATATCTGCAAAGGCTTTCGTTTGGTGGCAAGGTTAGTGGCCAGAGTTTTGGCACATCGCCCAATACGCCAGCACGTTTTAATATCAGCAAGCTGGAACCGATGCTTGCCGATGTGCATGAACGGTTGGCGGGCGTGGTGATTGAAAACCTGCCTTGGCAGGAAGTCATCACCAAATACGATAGCCCGGATGCCTTGTTTTATCTCGACCCGCCTTATTGGGATGGCGAGAATGATTACGGCAAGGGAATTTTCGCCAAGGATGATTTCCGGCGCATGGCAAAGCAGCTGGCTGCGATCGAGGGAAAATTTATTCTGTCGATAAATGATGTGCCCCGGATCCGCGAAATATTTGAGGGGTTCGATTTTCAGGAAGTCAGGCTCAAATATTCGATCAGCAATAGCGAAAGCACAGAAGCTAAAGAATTGATCATTTCAAATTGATGGGCATTGCCCGGATTTCCGCGCATGGCGGTTCCATGCATTTCAAAAAGGAGAAGACTGATGGACAAATATGCACAAGCAGAAAATAAAGTGCGAGCAAAATTCAGGGTAACCGATGTTCATAATCAATATCTCGGTATGCATTACGATGGCGTATGCGTGAATGTTAAAATGAGCCCGGTTTTTGACGATGGCACGGAAGAAAATAAATCATTCTCCGATGCCACACCCCAAGGCAGTATCGAACTCACCATCACCAATCCGGATGCGGTGGCAAAGTTTGAATTAGGGAAACCCTACTATGTGGATTTCACGTCTGCAGACTAAGTCGCAACAAGTATTTATCATTCAGGATCCCGTTGGCTTGCGCCTGCGGGATTTTTTGTGTTTGACGTAGGGTAAGATCGCACATATTCTGATTTTCGGCATGGGGCATCATCCAAAACAAGGATTGCCCATGCATGAATCCCTATTCAGACAACAGCCGTACATTCGAAGAAAAAGAGCGCGATTGGCGAGATGTGATGCGAGCTTTGCAGCTTGCGATGCATGGCCCAAAGCTACTGGTGCCTGCTTTGAGTGATTCTCGGTTGCAAGACCCATCGAAACCATCCTCAGGCTATTCCTATTGCGCGACCGTGGGCGATTTGATGAAAAACAGCACAATATACCTCTGCTGTAATGATCGCGACTGTGGAGCAAAAATAGCGTTCAGGGTTGAGTATCTGGAAAAGCGCAAAGATGACACTTGGGGGCCGGATATGGATATCAAGAAAAACCCGCTTCCTTGTCCGAAATGCAAATCATCCAACACAGATGTTTTTGTCAGCTATTCAGGACTGCCTCATGGGGAAGTTTCTGGCCGGCTTATCGGCGTGAAGATTTGAATGGTGTGACAAAAAATAGAACAAATTGTAAACAGACTGTACGGGTTTTGTACGGAATCAAGCTGCATGATCTTGTTTTGTACGCGTATGATCTTGCACGATGTTGTTATTTGCAGATACCCACCCAAATTTATCGTTGATTTTATTATGAAATTTGGTGCACTCGGCGCGATTCGAACGCGCGACCTCTGCCTTCGGAGAGTAATTAGGGCAGCTTCCTCACTTTTCTTTATGTTGGATTAACTTGTTGTTATTCCACATTGTTTTAAGATCACAGTTGGATTATAATAGCTGCAAATATCCTTGAAATAGACCTCTGGTGGTGACCATGTGGTGACCAAGATATAGGATTTCAGTTATGGTTAGCGCTCAGCGAATTTCGAAACTTACGAAGCGAATAGTGGATGCTGCAGTCGCCAGAGAGAAGCGCTATATAATCTGGGATCGTGATCTCAAGGGATTTGGGTTTCGAATTGAACCAACAGGCGTGAAAACATTTCTTGTTCGATATCGGGTTGGTGGTGGTCGCAGGGCACCGCGCCGCCAAATGAGTATTGGTCGTTTTGGGGCGATAACAGTTGAACAGGCCCGCATCAGTGCTAGAAGCATTCTGGGTGACGTTGCGAAGGGTGGCGACCCAGCTGGGGAAAAAGCAAAAGCACGCCGCGTGATGACGATTTCGGAACTTTGCACTCTCTATTTGCAGGAAGGTGTTAGCACAAAGAAAGAATCGACCCTTAAAGTTGACCAGGGTCGGATAGACCGTCACATCGTTCCGCTCTTAGGCAATCGGCAAATCACGAGCATCACGCGCGCCGACGTTGAGAAATTCATGAAAGATGTCGCCGAGGGTAAAACTGCAAAGATTGCAAAAACCAAACCCCGGGGAAAAGCGGTGGTACGTGGTGGCCGTGGAACTGCAACAAGAACTATCGGCCTTTTAGGCGGTATTTTTACCTTTGCAATTTCGCGTGAATTTATAAGCGTACACCCCGTTCGGGGCATAAAACGATATGCTGATAAAAAGAATGAAAGATTTCTCTCACTTGATGAACTGCAGACGCTTGGTTCCATACTTACCAAACTTGAACAAGAAGATGCCAACCCAACAGGCATTGCCTGCCTTCGATTGCTTGCATTGACGGGCGCACGCAAAAGTGAAATTGTCAAACTGAGATGGGATGAAGTCGACGCTGGCACAGGGTGTTTGCGTTTGCGAGACAGCAAGACTGGTGCAAAAATCATTCCGCTTGGCCAGGCCGCTTTGAACTTGATCGCCGATCAACCAAAAATTGACGAATCAATTTGGGTTTTTCCGTCGATGCAAACCCAGGGTAAAACGCCATTTGCCGGCATTGAAAAAATATGGAGAAAAGTACGTAAAAAATGGGAAATGCCAACCATTCGAATACATGATCTACGACACTCTTTTGCATCAATCGGTGTAGCCAACGGAACATCCTTACCTGTTATCGGTGCGATTTTAGGGCACCGTGAGGTGAGCACAACACAACGCTACGCTCATTTAGCAGACAACCCTGTACGCGCCGCTACGGATGTGATTGCAGCTCAGATTGATAATGCATTGGGCGGCGGTAGCGTCATGGAGAAGGATACATCTCATTTTGGTGAAGATCATTCGCTGAAGATGGAACCGAATGAAATCAAAGCACTAGTCAAGAGCCTTCAAAGGCTACTTGCTGATAGTGAGGCTCCGTCACGTGATCGAATGGTATTATCCAAGTGACTTATTTACATATTGTCGGAGTGAATTAGACCTCATAACCTGAAGGTCGTAGGTTCAAATCCTACCCCCGCAACCAAAAACAACCCGTTAAATCAAATAATTATCGGGTTTTTATCTTTAGGCCGTCCCTTGAATTTATCATCTGGGTACCACATGGGTACCAGTTGAAATCAAACATGAGCCAAGGTCAGTCATCTAAATTGTGACTTTTTCAGGCTAACAGCTCATTGAACATCTGCATTCCAATCGCTCAGAAACTGCCGATTGATTCGAATTTGTTAGTTCCCTCTATGTTATACTGCAATCGTAATTGAACGATCGAGCTTGTATGATCGCTATTTTTCCAATTTCCCGTACTTTAATCATCCGGTCCGACGTAAATCACAGCGTTTCACAGAGTATTGTGGATTAGAAAAAAAGAGGTATACTCCATATAATACGTTGGCGCCAATTTCCGGACCAAAAGATGAAGGCTTTTAGAGATGCACTTACACACCTGATGCAAAACCTTGGTGGGTTTTTGAGTGAGCTAAGAACGCCACCTGACGAGCCATTGTGTAAAAACTGTCGGTCATTGGGTTCGAAGCAGAGCCGAGATTGTGAACAGTGTTTGACTGAGTGGCATCGATAGTTCCGGCATCCAATCCTGCCACCATTTTAAATTTCAATTTTTGTGAGAGTGTATGAAAAAGCTATTGAATAATTCGGAATTGCAAACTGTAAGTTTAGACGAAATTCGCAGCGCGATCCGGCGTGGGTTCTTTCATGGGCATACATCTGGACTGGCCAAGGGCAAGCTGCAAGGCAATCTGATGGTGCTTCCGAAGGACTTTGCCGAAGATTTCATGCGGTTTTGTTTGGCAAATTCGAAACCCTGTCCTTTGATTGCGATTGGTGATGTTGGGAGCCCACTCCTTCCATCACTTGGCATAGACCTAGACATAAGAACTGATATTCCCGCTTATAATGTATATCGAGACGGGCAATATTCAGAGAGCTTATCCGATATAACGGATTTATGGTCTGATGATTGGGTCGCCTTCGTTCTGGGCTGTTCTTTCACGTTTGAGGCTGCGCTTGATGCAGCGAAGGTGCCTTTAAGCCATTTAAATAGTAACAAGAATGTCTCTATGTATCGCACCACAGTGAAAACTGTGTCCGAGGGTATGTTTGAAGCCGATTTGGTCGTTAGCATGCGCCCCATACCGAAGCATCAAAAACAGCTAGTAATTCAAATTTGCGAACAATTTCCGTTTGCTCACGGCGCACCCTGTCACTGGGGGTGTCCCCAAGATATTGGAATTGAAAATTTGGAATGTCCAGATTGGGGGGATGTAATTGAGGTAAAAGAAGATGAAGTTCCAGCATTCTGGGCTTGCGGCGTAACTACTCAACTAGCCTTACAAACGGCTGCTCCACCGATTGCAATTTCTCATAAACCAGGTTCAATGTTGATCACCGATGTGGATAACGCTGATGCCAAGTTGATTGAGATTTAGGTGACAGGCTTGCCATTTGTAGATATAGGAAGTATACCACTTAATAACAGGGCAGCTTGACATAAACTTCATGTTTGATGTTTTGAACGAACCTGGCAGTTCCAAATGTGGAATGAAAATACTCTTAGGGAGAAGGAACAATGTTTAAAAAATATCGAGCCATTCGTACCGGTCTGGCTATGGCCGCAGCAATAATAATGACATCGAATCTAGCAGTGGCTGATGAATTGCCTTCAACAAATTTCAAATATGTGGGGACTTGGGGCAGTTTGTCCTTGTTTAAAAAGGTCGAGAAGCCGTTCTGGACGAAAACAATCCTGGACAAATCTAACGGGGCAATCAAAGTTGAAGTTCAGCCATTTACAGAGATGGGCCTCAAGGGTGGAGAAATCCTTAGACTTCTTCGCAGTGGCGTATTTGAAATGAGTGCCACACTCTTGTCATACGTTGGTGGCGAGATTCCAGAGGCAGAAGCTATAGATTTAGCGGGGATAACGCGAAACATAGATGAAGCGCACAATATTTCTGACGCCTATAAGCCGGTATTGGCGGATGTGTTTCAAAAGAAGTTTGGCGTCAAACTGCTTGCGATCATACCATACCATGCCCAAATCGCATATTGTAAAAAGCCAATTTCAAGCATTGAAGATTTTAAAGGCCTAAAGGTTCGTACCTCCGGTCGCTCCCAAGGTGATATGATTGCAGCCCTCGGTGGTGTTCCTGTAGGTCTGGCATTTGGCGAAGTTGTACCTGCCTTGGAAAAAGGTGTTGTTGATTGCGCCATCACTGGAGCACTAAGCGGCAACTTGGCAAAATGGCATCAGGCAAGCACACACCTATATCCTCTACCCGTCAGTTGGGCGATCACATTCGTTGCCGCCAATCAAAAATTCTGGGATGGGCTTGATCCAGCGGTTCAAAAATTCCTTATTAGTGAATTGGACGTGTGGGAAGATTCCGCATGGGAATCTGGGCGATCAGATACAGCAGATGGTATATCCTGCAATACTGGCGGTAAATGTAAGGATGGGAATGTTGCCGGTATGACCCTTATCCCGGTCAAACAAGACGACTACAAAAAAATGAAAGAAATCATGGCAAATGTCGTTGTTCCGAAATGGGCTGAACGTTGCGGTTCCGAATGTGCTGCACGTTGGAACGAAACGGTTGGCAAAATTGTTAATCTGTCGGTCTCGACAAAATAGTGAGCGGGTCGAGATCTACAGACGACTTTCAACGTAAAATCCTTAGACACAGCGAGGCGTTATCGCGTCTCGCTGTTTGGTTCAGTGGAGCGTTGATCATCGTTACTGCTGTTCTCATTGCCTCAGAAGTGGTGATGAGAAAGACCATCAACGTCTCGATAGGTGGTGCTGATGAACTATCAGGATACGCCTTGGCAATAAGCTCTAGCTGGGCGATGGGTTTTGCACTCATTCGAAGGGCGCATGTGCGTGTGGATGCGCTGTACACTCGATTGAGATTTGAATTGAGAGCATTGCTCGATTGCTTGGGTATCGCGTGTTTATCGTCGTTTTCCTGTATTTTGACTTACTATTCTGTTCAAGTGTTGATTAGCTCAGTTGAACTGGATGCCAAATCCAACACAACATTAGGTGTTCCGCTTTGGATACCGCAAGGATTGTGGTGTATAGGCCTGATCCTGTTTTCAACGATTTGTTTACTTCTCCTTTTTGTGTGCTTGTCTGCACTCTACCGAAAAGATTTTGAAACCATTCAGGGGCATGCAGGTAGTCGATCGACCGACGAAGAGATGGAACAGGAGTACATACAATCGACGCGCGATAATGATCATGGGAATATTTCTGATGCTTAAAATATCGCTTCTTTTGTTGATTTTGTTTATCGGTTTATCGATTCCTATTGCAGCCTCTTTGGGTCTGTTAGCTCTGCTACTCGATCAGCTATTTACATTTATGCCGTTGCACAGAGCGCTGGGTGAAATTGCATGGTCGGCCTCGACAGATTTTCTTTTAGTAGCGATACCGCTTTTTGTTCTGATGGGAGAAATACTGCTTCGAGCAGGGATTGCCGACCGAGTTTATACCGCTGTCTCGAAATGGATTTCCTGGTTACCCGGCGGATTGATGCATGCAAATATCGGTGCGTGTGCATCGTTTGCGGCAATTTCAGGGTCAACTGTCGCCACCGCCGCAACAATTGGTACTGTGGCCATACCCCAGATGGAACGTAATGGTTACAACAACCGTTTATTTTTGGGCACACTTGCTTCTGGTGGAACGCTGGGTATCCTTATTCCTCCCTCCATTAACATCATCATTTATGGCTCATTGACTGATACATCCATTCCTGAGCTATATCTTGCGGGGATTATTCCTGGTTTGATACTGGCCGCTCTCTTTATGCTTACGATTTTGATTGCTTGTGTTGTCAGACCTTCCTGGGGAGGTCGGCGTATAAAAGCAACCTGGAGTGAAAGATTTCGCAGCCTGCCTGATCTCGTTCCTCCGAGTATAATTTTTGTCATTGTCATTGGATCTATCTATTTGGGGTATGCAACTCCAACTGAATCTGCAGCCCTCGGGGTTGTTAGCGCTTTGATCCTGGCAATGTGGTATGGTCGCTTGAATTTGCAAATGATCAAGGACTCAATCGAAGGGGCGATGCAAACCACTGCGATGATCATGTTGATTATTGTTGCAGCATATTTTCTCAATCTTGTGCTCTCGACAATTGGCCTTCCTCAGGCAGTAGGAACGTTTGTCAGCGATTTGAATTATCCCCCTGTAGTGAGCTTGCTGATCATTATCGCTCTTTACTTGTTCCTTGGTTTGTTCTTGGAAACACTCACCTTGATGATTACAACGGTTCCGATTATTGCGCCCGTCGTATTTTCGCTTGGCTTTGAACCAGTATGGTTTGGTATTGTATTGATGCTGCTAATAGAAACGGCGTTAATAACGCCGCCGGTGGGATTGAATCTATATGTGATTCAAGGTGTTAGAAAAAAGGGCAAGGTAGATGATGTCATCATCGGAGCGCTGCCGTTTGTTTTGGTTCTGTTAACGATGATTGCTTTGTTGATAGCATTTCCAAATATAGCATTGTTCCTACCCAAGAGTTTTTACTAGTGAGTTTACACCTTTGCCGCCAGGAAGAATGTACCCCATAAACAGTCAAGGGTAGAGGGGCACGGCTGGGCATCTGCGGTGACAGGCTTCCTAACTCGGCAATTAGCTGCTGATTGTGACGACGGGCGCGTTGGTTGACTCCTCGACGCGATCCTCTCCTACATCATGTGCCGGGCTATGAACCGGAACTTCCTCTCGGTGATCCTCGGTGGCTTTGGCGGTCCGTCCGTGAGTACGCAGGAAATCGAAGGCGAGCAGATTGCCATCGACGTTGATGAAGTGCCCGCAGCGCTGGAAGATGCCGAAAGCATCATCTTCGTTCCAGGTTACGGCATGGCTATTGCGCAGGCACAGCAATCTGTCTATGAACTCACCCGCCGCCTCAGGGCGAAGGGCAAAACTGTGTGCTTACCCGCGCCACTCTCGACAAAACACTTATGCCCTAGTTTTGCAACTGAAGGGCCGATGCCGGTGTCAGTGCAACACGCGATTCGCCATTTTCAGATTCCTTCGGTGCAGCAATCTTCATTTGGCGTTTCTTTCAATTTCAGTTCACCCGCATTGGTGGTCAGTCTGTTTGGCGCAAAGAACGGCTGTAAGCCGTCGAAACAAATTACGTGCTTCGGATCTCTTCGCTACCAACTCAGTCGTTTTGATGGTCTACCTGACACCGAAATACAAATTGTCGGCATCCAATAGCTTTATCTGGAAAAAGTTGTTGAGGGGTATTCCCGAACTTCATCGGAAATACCCCTTGTTGCGACTATTCAGCAAAAGCGCTTGCTGGATAGAATTTGGTTTTTACCCATTTCCCGTCTTTTGCTACCTGGATAGTGTAAGATCCAGATACGGTGCCGCTCTTGTCAAAAACCAAGGGCCCCGACGCGCCTTCGTAGTTGATGTCCTTGCCGTCAGCGATTGCCTTTTTTCCGTCAGCAAAACTTGAAACTGCGGTTCCACCATCTGAGACATCACGAATGACCGAATTGATCCCCTCTCCAGTACATTTGCCACTTTGTTCCAAAGACAATGCAATTAAATTTACCATGTCATACGAATTAGCGGCAAAAGGGCCTGGATCACTGCCCGTTTCCTTTTTGTGAAGTGCCTTAAAGGCTTTGTATTCTGGCAGGGAACTATCAGCATCAGCCAATTCAACATACGCACGACCATTGAGGATGTCGGCACCAGCAGCGGCAAAGATTTCCGGTACAGCCAAGTCTGCTGTAAATAGCCATTCGCCCTTAAAGCCGCCAGATGTTGCTTCCTTAATAACCGTCACACCCGATTGCTGACCGCCGGCGAGGTAGATGGCATCGGGCTCATTTGCGAGCACCGAAATGAGTTCCGCCTGATACGACGGTTGCCCCGGATTATAGACAACATAGTCGGTCAACTGGATACCAGTTTTTTTCAGTTTATCGCGGGCCACTTGTGCAGGTGAGATTGTTGACTCACCATTCTGAACCATAAACGCGACCTTCTTGTAGCCCTTTTCTGATAACCACAGGCCGGATGCTGCTCCATCCCCTAAGTCTGATGAAACTGTTCTGTAAACGTAATCCCCACCGAGTTCATTGAGTGTGATGGTGCCGGCATAAGGAGACATAACAACGGTTTTTTTGCGTTTTGCCAGATCTACAAGTGCAACCATTACACTGGACGTCGGGCCAAGAACCGCGACTGCACCTTCAGAATCAATCATTTTGGTGGCTTCACGAATACCCACTTCTGGATTTCCACCTGTGTCTGCCACCACAGTTCGGATTTTTCCGCAAGATGTGCCTCCAGCAGCGTTTATCTGATTTACGCCCAACTTAATAGAATTTGCGACGATCTCACCGAACTTACCTAATTCTCCTGTAAGCGGCACAAGCACACCTATAGTTACCTCTTTTGCTGATGCAGCTGTAATGCTTGTGGCAAGGGCTCCAGCTAGGATAGTGCTATTGCGGAGTATACTCCATATATATTTATGTTTAAACATTTTATTCCTCCTTGTTGTGCGGTTCAGAAATACCTGTCCTTCTGAACCAAATTATTTATGAATGAAGTAGGACCTCTTCCAGACGTCCAGGCTTCAACAGGCTTTCACTGTCAAGAATGTCGGCTGTTCGACCAGCATCGACCACAAATGTTGTTTCCGAAATCGCTAAGATTTTTTCAGGATTTTGCTCCACTACCCAAATGATACTCATGCCGTTTTCTGAAAGCTCTTTGATCCAATCAACGATCTTGTCGACAAATATTGGGGCAAGACCAGAGGTTGGCTCATCGAGGATTAATAGGGTAGGTTGTGTTACTAGTGCCGTCGCAATTGCAAGTGTCTGTCTTTCTCCACCGGACAAAGTTGAAGCCAATTGATCTGACCGCTCGGCAAGAATCGGGAATCTCGAGAGTACTTCCGCAATCAAATCACTCGCCCCCTCAAAAGCCAATGCTGATGCAGCAAGGTTGTCCTTGACTGTAAGTTCTGCGAAAACATTGCTTTGTTGAGGAACATATCCAATACCCGCACGGCAGATTTCTAATGCACTTAAGCCGACGATTGAATTTCCTTTATATTGAATATCACCAGACATAACCGGCAGATGCCCGGCAATGGTTTTCATCAAGGTGCTTTTCCCCGCTCCATTTGCTCCAAGAACAGCGGTTATCCGGCCTTTCTGTGCGTGAAATTTAATTCCATGCAAAATAGTGACTTTGTCATATCCGGATCGAATATCTTCGATTTCAAGCAGCATTTTCAACCCCAAGGTAAGCAGCGATGACGTTTTTGTCAGCTTTAATCTCTTCTGGGGTGCCTTGTGATAAAAGTTCGCCGTTTTGCAGCACGACAACTGTGTCGGCAATCTTCAATAGAAAATGCAAATTATGTTCGACGACGATCATGGTCGTGCCTTCTGCATGGAGTTCGACCAACAGATCACTCAACTTCTTTTGCAGGCTGGGATCGACCCCAGCGGTAGGCTCATCAAGAAGAAGAATTTTTGGTTTTCTGATCAACTGGCGCGCCACTTCCAGCATGCGCAGTTCGCCGCCCGAGAGATTGGCAACGGTGGCAGCTATTCGCTGTTCCAATCCTACCCTGGTCAATATTACTTCAG
>NVWB01000092.1 GCA_002733575.1 Blastopirellula sp.
AGAAATCAGAGGGCAGCCACTTATGTACCTTGATAGCGGTCGAATGTTTTTGATTCCATAGGAAGGCATCAAAGGATGTCGTCGATCCCATCGCGGCAAAAGATTTGTCCGAGAGAGCAACTGTGACTGGAAAAGTTTCGGAATCAACTTGAGCAGTGACTGCAATAATACCTCTATTGATAGCAGTTTTTAGAATGTCGAGAGGATGTCCAAAGTGATTTTCATATAGGTAATTCTCAAGTACAGAAAAGGCTTTATTGAGAAGTGATTCAGAGTGAGACAAAACCTGAGATGGGTCTTGAATTGTAACCATAAAACGTAACACCTGGTTATATTTGTATACACAACCTCGTGCGATCCAGTGCTGCTGTTCATACTTCACATCACAGCTATTTGGATTTGATTCATTCATTTGACTATCTTTGATTTAAGAGGACAATTTCGTTCCGAGGGCTTGTGAGTGATTATTTCTTGGCGTTTAGCACTACTATTGAGGATTTTTTTTCTCGGTGTTTACGGAAATTATTTCTTCTTTCGATTTCCGTTTCAAAGCGTCGAGCAACGCATCCCAGCAAAGGACGCCGGAAAACGAGCCATCTTTAAATTGAACGAGAAAACAATCCGTGTAAGTTCCATTTACAAAGCATGGAATATCTTTGACCGGTTTTTTAATGATCAACATGGAAAACTCTTTTGGATGATGGAATTCGGAAATGCTCGTTGTTGTTAAAAGTAAGTCTCTCTACATATTGGCTGGGTTGTTGCGTGTAACACACTTTTTGAATTGTTGTACAAGAGTGACTCTTGTACTTTTAGTTACTTTAAATAGCTGGAGGAATTAATCTAGGAACTTCAATCGTGCGTTTATTTTCAAATTCATACATTGTTTTCTGACCTTCCTGAATCGCTAACGCACACGCTTGTTCAAATTCAGAAGCGATGTAGGTTTGTTGAAGTATCCAATGTGTATCACCGCATCTAGAACCGCGAATAAACAAACGAGAATTACTTTTCGATTGCATTTCATCGTCTGAAAAGTTCAATGATTTTTTATTTTTCCAGAGATAGGCATGGATTGTTTCGGCGGAAGGTAAGTCATTGAATTGTCGAGAGTTTTCTTTCTTTAGAACCGAGTATCCGTGGAAATTATAAAATTCCGATGTTATCGGATTCACGATACATTCACCCCGAATCAAAAGTTGTTGATGTACTTGATTCGCAGCGGAATGCGTTCTGCATTTAACCAAAGCTTGCTTGTGTATTCGGTGTGCGGTAGAACGATCAATTCCAAGGGCATTCCCGATTTCGGCGTATGTCTCTTGCACTAAGACAACTCGCTCCATCACTTCGAGTTCTTTGTTTGTCAAAATTTGATTCAGGAATTCTTTGATTTCAGATTGGGATTTTCCTTGGCTAACGGATGAATGGAGAGCAGGCTTATCCAAATCAACAGAAAAGTGCGACTTAATTGACAAGGTGTCCATGAAATCTGGATCATGGTTTGATGTGATGGGCATTTTTTTACTTTCTAAAAGAGTGAAGTTAATTCATATCAAATAACTCCTGCATCTTTACTAATCACCTTTCTCAGATAAACGTCAGATGCTTTCTTCTGGGTTGCATTAATTTTGACGCCATAAATGACTGTTACTTCCTCACCACTTGGTTGCCATGTAAATGACATGTGGGGGCATCAGAGATAAGAAACCAATTCAATTTTGGAGAGATTGAGATGGAATCGGTGTGTGGTTGCCAAGTAGACGCTGATTAGGAGTCACATAGAAACATTTTTTGCAATTTGGGTAGAATGAAATAAAATTTGGTAAAAATTGAGAACGCGCAAACTTTTATGGGCACTTTAAAAAATGGATAGGATAATTCCAGTTTTGCACCATCCAGTTATCCGAAAGCACAAGGTTTCAATGAACGGACTTTACTAACTTTGAATCTCGAAATTATCTGCTATGATCGATTGCATCAGTCGCAGTTCACCTTATTCAAAGCGAGGCTTGTTACACCTATGGCTTTACTTCTCGATCTACCATGGAACGAAATAGATGAATTGCATACTAAGATGTGCGAAAAATGTGATGCAGCGGTCACAGATTGCTCAGATATTCTAAATAGTCTGCTGAAAGATGGTCAGAGGATCGAACAACTTGATCCCCTAGATATTCTCAGAGCCTTACTAGAAAACGAAAGTACGTGTATTCACTTTGGGACACCTGAAAGAAAACCTCTAACGCTACCCAAAGGGGAAGATAATTCATCTGAGATCACGCGACAGCGATGGGGGCATAAGGCACATTTTCATATCCAATCACTCAAGCAAGGCTTGGAGCAACGGCAAACAATTTGTGATACCGCAGAGGTTGCACGGCAATTGGAATTCATTCATATGCTTGAAGATAAATTTGCCACAGTATTCAATCAGTGCCTGCCACCGGTTGATGAATTAAAGAGAGCAATGCAACCTCACGCGAATCATCGGATCTTCACGCACTTCATCCTGTCACGTATCGATCCGATCCTCTATTCTTCCTTGATCTATCTAAACAGAAAAGAACTTCGCATCTCAACCGATTTGACAGATTTCCTAGTCGAGAATGTCAAAGAAACCCTGTTACAAGTCCTGCCTTTCATACAGAAAATGGATATGTCACCACCAATCAACGATGATACTAACTTGTGGTGGGGACAGTACGAATTACTAAAACGCGAGGGAGAGAACTATCAAGTCGGAGAGTATACAGGCTATTCAGGAGCAGCAGAAGTTTGTCTCGATCTGATTTGTAAATACGAACGAGAATGCAGTACCCCATCTAAAGAGCTTGTCTTTCATGAAATTTCACCTGACGTTTATACCCAAAAAAGAACGAACCTTTTAATAATGAAGCATTGCATTAACATTTCCCAACTGATGCCCGAAAAATCTGACCCGAAATTGTCAGAACAGCTATCGGACATTATTTCGGGTATTTGTAACACTGAAAAAGGCTACTCCTTTTATCGCATGCACTCCTTAGGACTTGGGCTAGAAGTGTCGAGTGTGATGAAACTGTACTACCAGAAGTATGTAGAAAACAGTGAGAGTAAAACGACAGGCATGGAAGTGGCACAAGGTCATGTCGATGAACAGGCTGAAATAAGTGACCCAAAATTGAAGAATAATCAACTTGAATCCCAAGCATTGTTGTTTGATACGGGAGTGATTCAGATCGAATACTCTGACAAGAGAGAAACTGTGTCAGTCGCTTTTGAAAATGACACTAGCTTTATCAGAATTATTTCTGCCATCATTGATAACGGTAATGCTGCCACGATGAAACAGTTACAAAGTATTACTGGAATTCAAGACCCTGGTAGATGTATTAAACGCGCTCTTGATAACCATGAAGCACTTCGTCCACATATCATCATGCCAGGAATAGGAAAATCGGGCGGATATACGACTAGAAATATGAAAAAGGGGGTCATTGAAAACGAGACTCCTGATAAGGAAGTAGATTCTGACCCGCGTTGAGACTTATTGAAGCAATTATGAGCTAGTTTACCTTCCTTTCCTCTTTATTTGGCTAACCTTCGATTAATCCCTGTTTTTCTCACACTGCCATAGAGGCCCACGAGTGGCCTAGGCACGGATCACCCTAGAGTTCATATTTTATAGTCACATGAATTGTCATGTAATTTCTTAGCTGAACTCTAAAGTGAGAGTCACTTGGCAGGCGGCAGTTCCATTGGTATAGTCGATTGCCTCAATCCTACTGTGATTTTATTGAGTTCTAAAATGTGATGAGGGCCTGATTAATCTAGTTTGTTCAGTGTTGACAATAGTTTTCTGAATAGCATGGAGCGTGATAGTGTCGAAGAAAATTGAGTCAACTCAGAACCTCGAATCTACAGAACTTGGTGGAATCTATGCACGCCAAGGATTTACTTTTCAAGATCATGTTGCTGCCGGTTATTGTCTTGAAATGCTAGACAATGAAAATCTTCTTGAAGTCTGGTGTGAAGTACTTGATGATATTACTCTCATCTGGGAGCAAGACAGAGATAATATTTACGAGTTTGTTCAGGTTAAGTCGAATCAACTGAATCAACTTTGGTCTATAGCAAAGTTATGTGATAAAGAGACGGAAATCCTACAGAAGTCTTTGGCAAATGATTGCATTAAAGAACAGGTCAATTTCCGAATTGTTACATCAAGACCTCCAAACGACGAACTTTCTGTTCTCGGTGATCATTTAGCTAACAATCGTCCAGTTAAGATCTCTGAAAGATTACAGTCATTAATAGAATCAATTCAAGAGAAGTTACCAGATATAAAATCGCCCAATGGGCATGGTGTCGATTTTTGGGTTGCCCGTGCAGCTTGGGATGCCAAACATAATCTGGAATCATTGCTAAATTCTAATCTGAATCTATTACACCGTCTCATTGAAAATAGAATGCAGCTTCCACTATTCGATAGGTCGAATGATGTTTATCAATCCTTGCTTCAGATAGTAAGAGCCGCTGCGGAAGCACTGCCTGACCAGTTAGATCAAAAGAAGATTCTAAGTGCAGATTTGAGTCAGTGGTTTGAGCAGACTTTAAAGAATCCAAGAAAGAGTGAATTACTCAAATTAAACCAACTCAACTTGCTCGTGAACCAAGAAGAAATTGTAGAAGGTCTAGCCAAGTTGGCGATTGGTCTTACAAGTCGAAAAGTAAGAGATGAGAAATGGATAGATCGTCCTGAATTAACAAAAATTCAGGAGGTAGAAAATGATCAAGAAAATCCTGTCATCTGCCTTCTTGGTTCACCTGGAAGTGGAAAAACGTCCTTACTTGCCAAGCTCACCAACGATTCTTTAGAGCAAGGGATTCAAGTCCTTGCATTAAAAGCTGATTTGCTTCCGAAAAAAATGACCTTAGATGATTGGGCAAAGGAGCAAACAGGTGTTGATCTTCCTTTAAAACAAGTAATTAGTTATCTAGCTAACGACCAGCGAATTATTGTCGTTGTCGATCAGCTCGATGCTTTGGCAGATCTCGTAGACCTCTCCTCTGATCGATTGAACCAGTTCCTTGATCTGATTCAATGGTGTGCCAAACAAAAGAATGTATCGGTAATATGTTCGTGCAGGAATTTGGAATTCCACCATGATACGAGATTTTCATCTTTGGATGCAGAATGTATCCAGCTAGAACTTCCCACATGGGAGCAAATCTCTGATGAATTGAACCGAGAGGGAATCGAAAATTCGGCTTCATGGTCCGATGAATTTCGAGAGGTCTTACGAACTCCTCAACATCTTAAAATATTTCTCGATCAGTATCGGGACACCGGTACGCAAGATGTCTTCAGTTCTTATCAACTAATGCTTGATAAGCTTTGGGAACGTAAAGTCACAAAGCCGGAACAACGAGATCTCTTAGATCAATTGACCGAACATTTTATTCAAGAGGAATCAATCTGGAGTTCAACGGTTCAGTTTGAATCTCATGCTTCGACGATCAGAGAACTGGAATCTGTTGGGATTTTAAAGAGAGATGGAGCTAGAATTAGCTTCAGTCATCAAACTCTGTTGGAACACGCTAAAGCCCGACTCTTTACTAAAACGGGACAATCACTTTGTAATTATGTACTTGAAAGACAAGATGCAATTTATGTACGACCGACCATTTGGTCAGTACTTGGTTATTTAAGAGATGCCGACCGAAGCAAGTATCTTCTCGAACTAGAAGCGTTACTGAACGCTGATATTCGTTTGCATATTTGATTTCTCTTGATTGAATTCCTGGGGCAAGTAGGGAACCCTGATGAGCAAGAAGTGTTGCTCATGTCAGCGCAACTTCAGAACGAAGAATTTCGTCTTCGAGTCTTGATTGCCATCATCGGTTCCGAGGGTTGGTTTCATGCCTTCAATCATGCAAGGAGACAAGTATTATCTATGGCAGATGAAAAACAATATCGTTGGTGCTTGGGATTTTGCTCATGATGAATGCTTGGAATTAATATCGAAGTATTGGGTTGAAAATGAATCCAAAGACGATCTTACTATTTCTGCAATGCGTGAACTCGACCGATGGGATCAAGCAAAAGTAGATATCATCTGTAGAATCATTCAACGCACTAAAGTAAATAACGAGGAGCCAGAAAGACTTTGGTGGGCAGAGGATCTCGTAAATCTCATTTCAGAGCATGAACCCGAGTTGGCCCCTCAGGTTTTTGTAGCCACTGTTTCTCATGTCAAATTAACTTGTACTCAACTTGAAAACTCCAATTCATGGCACCAATTACCCGCAGTAGCTGAGGCTGCTCCGATTACATTCTTTGAAGCGGTATGGCCCTGGATTGTTACTGATTGTGAAACATGGAATATGTTGCCTAAATCGTCGGTTATAAATCACTATGGTGGCTCGCTTAGATCCCTTGATCCTTATACTGGCGGTCCTGGTTATCCATTGATGAGTTCCTTTCTTTACTCTCTTGATAAAACTGCGAGCGAACTACCCGAACGTTTTTTTGAGATCGTCAAAATAAATTGGAATTCAAATTCTAAGCCAGTACATCGGATTATTGCCCGTGGACTCTCCCAAGCAGCTTCTAAGTTAGCTAAGGAATCACTTGCATATTTATGTGGAGATGAACGACGATTTCTACTAGGTAGTTATGATCAAAACGAACAGAATGATACGATTCAACTTATTCAAGCGATTTCACCCAATCTAAATCAAAATGAAATTGATTCTCTAACAAATGCAATTCAAGAATGGGATAAATATGAACCTGGTGAAAACGATAGCAATGATCAAGACACCTGGGTTCGAGAAGATCGATTAAGGTTGTTAAATGCGATTTCTAGTGAATATATATCAGATGATGATAATATATTTATAGAAACCGAGAAGAAGGAACTACCTGAGTGGAATAGAAATAAACGTATGGGGAGAAGTGGGAGCATTAAACAACTTCCTGCCATGACGAAGGAAGATATGTTGAATTCTTCTGACGAAACGATTCTTCAAACATTGAACGAAACACCTCCATTTACGAGGGCACTTGGTAACTGGATTGAAGAAGGTGGATATTGGGAAGAGCCTGGAGGAACCGAAGCATTCGCTCGTGAATTGCGTGATTTAGCCAAAGAGAATTATGAGAGAGTCCTTCCTCTACTACCCCAACTTATTGAAAATAACCATGAAGATATTGCCGGAAATATTTTATACGAACTCGATAAGAGTAGTTTAACAAATAGTGAGATCTATGAGTTAATACGAAACCTAGATCAACTCAACCCACAATCAGAAGACTACCGGTCTGAGGCTGGGTATCTTCTCTACCGACGATGCGACAAAGATGCTGGCCTGCCTGATGACCTATGTCAAATACTGGAAAAATGGCTAAATCTGTCTTGGAGTAATCAGCATGCTTTTGATGATGCTCCAGAGAATGAACCGGATAAAGAAGAGGGAGAGCCAAGTTCGTACCTGTGGTCAACACGAGGTGGCTTATTCGATTCAGGAAAACCTTTCTTCTCAATGCTTGCCTTGACCAATGGTTATTTGTGGAGAAAGAAACCTGATAATGACCGATGGTTGAATTTTATAGACGAACTATTAGAAAAAGAGATTTCGACTAAAACCTGGATCGCATATTGTGAGCAATTGCGTTGGATTCGCCTCAAAGGATGTGATCTTGATTTCGGTAGGTCTGTGATTCAAAAGTTATTTGACAAGCATCCTGCTATTCCGTTTACACAAGAAGGAATTCAGCTAATCGCTTTAACGAGCTTTGACCTTACTGAAGAATTTGTCATCGACTTTCTTAATAGATTGAAAACCCAGGAAAAAACGGAAATTTTTCAAGCATATGGAGAGCTACTGACTCTGGTCGCCTTTCGAGGGAAACCACATCTTTGGGCCAGAAAGGCTTTAGAGAAGGAGCTTAAATCACTTAACCCCCAAAAAGGGATTATTCAATCGATAATAGCTAGAATTACACATACCGTTTTCGAGTTTTGTAAGTCCGTTCGATGGATGCTCCGCCTACAAGAAATGAATCAAAATGATACGAAGGAATCTCTGTTACGAATACGAGTAAGAGAATCAATTGCAACAGGAATGGCATTTGCTGCTGCTAGACTTTGGGATGAATATGACGCAAGGGAAGATGCATGTAACGTTCTTTGCCAACTGATTCCACATGCCACACCTAAAGTTGCTCAAGCAATAGGAACTGTTTTCTGGTCGTCAGAAGATTTTCATACTGATCAATACACAGAGAAATTACTCATAGCAATTCAAACTAACCCTGGAGTGATACAAGGAAGAATTACAACTGATTTTGTAGATTTCTTGGCTAGTCTGTTGCCAAACTATCGAGAACTCATTTTACAAATCACAAAGGATATTCTTGCTGCCCATTCAGATCAGATTATGGACTATGCCAGTGAACTTCACATGGCCGGCCCTACGTTGGTTAATATATCCATGACTTTGCAAAGATTTGAAGAGACACGATCCGAAGCGACAACACTTCTAGAGCAGATGCTGAAAATGGGGCTCGATGAAGCTTATAACTTTTTGATTGAAAACGATCTACGGCCAGGCAAAGTAAATCGGAGAAGCCCTAGAAAACGCCGACGAAGAAAACGATGAGAATCTGAAAGCGAAGACTTATAGCAATTATAATTGCCCCGAATTATCATTAAGACCACGCGCCATCTAAAGATTCCTTATTTGGAAAAACTGGAATCGATTTCTGGTTTCTTCGTAAGTGCCTTACGAAATATCACGCTAAGAACTAAGCTCAGCCCAATCATGTTTCTAATCAGGCTTAATCTCAACGACTAGCATTCGGAATCCTTCTCCGACAGGCTTGGTGAATGCTGGCCACTGGACTATTTCTTGCTCTTCTGGGTCGTTGAAGCTTCCATCAAACGGATTAAACCAGGTGCCTGTCATCTTCTGGCCGCGTAACTCACTGGGAAGACGTATGCCAATGAAATCGCATTCCTTTGGCACATAGTAGATATACAAATTCTTACCGTTGTGAAGTGAAAATCCGGCGTTGCTTTTTTTATCACCTGCGATCAGACGCCCTACATCGTACTTATCGACAAACATCTGCATGTGGCGGTAATAGTCTAGTCGTGGTCGTTTTTCGGGAGCGAGTGCATCAATATCGGGGATTACCACGTTCCAGGCTGCGCCCTGCCAATAGTGCGTTGGATAAGTTCCAGCAAAGACACATTGCCAAGCCCGTTCCAAGCAAACTTCTGGCGATGTGTAGTTGCCGGTGAAAACGACATACGGGCCTTTTTCGTAGCCGCCATGTTCGATATTAAGTATAGGCTTCTTCGGCATGTCTGCGCAAACATTTCGCATGACACTATAAAGTTCGGAACTCCATAACTGAACAGAAACAAAATCAATCTTTTCAGGGTATTTTTTACAGTAACCGTAAGCGTGGACAGTGATGAGCCGCTTGAATGCATCTATCTGCCGCAGTCTTTCTATTCGCCTGTGGATATATGTGACATCTGAGTGCCCGTATCCTAAGGCTTCTTTCGAGACATCCCAGACCAAATTGGGGTAAGCCTGATAACGCTTGACTACATAATCAAAGTAGCGATTGTCTGCCTCGGAATCTGCCTCTGGCCAATTGACTCGCTTGTTCCAAACATAGATCATCAAGTGAGCGACAATCCCTTTTTGGTCAAGGTAGTCAATCACACGGTCGAGACGTTTGAAGTATTCTATGTTCAATTGCGAGTGTTCAGGTGAATCGTTGTTCCCGCCGAACGGAAAGACTTTTGGGCTGCCATACTCATATTTGGGAATCAGCCTCTCATCTTTCTCCCAATTCACATCATAGGCAAAGACGTTCATCACGATCTGATTGAATCCGCTCTCTGAGAGTGTGTCGACCAACTTACGCGTGTTTGGGATATCACTCTCGTTCTCAGCATCCAAAGCGAATAACCAATCTGATTCAAATGCAATTGGGAAATAGCTTTTTCCGTTTTCATACCGAAATTGTCGTGGGGATTTCGGATCGATCACGACTCCCCCGTTGCGGCTAGGTCTTGCGAGAGTAGCATTTAGTTTGCCATTCTTGTCATCCAGTTCTTTGAGTGAGGAACTTGTGACATACTTCCAAATTCCAGCAGACGGTGGAGTAAAACGGATCAAGTACTCATTTTTTCCGTTGTAGAAACCAGGTACAGTAAGTTGTTCGCCCGATTCACTCTCGAATGTGGCTGTAAATTCAACATCCACTGGCTGACTGGAAAGATTTTCAACTCGGAAGCCAATGTCTACCACGTCATACTGCCGAGCAACAATCGGTTGATTAGACTGGTGCTGGACGATTTCAGTCGCCGTGACAAGGTCTACTAAACTCTCGGAAAGTAGCTGAACAAGAGCAAGGATTAAAAGTTGTTTACGGCCAATAGTCTGGTTCATGGATGTTTGCCTAAAATCTCAAATATGCGAACGTGTGTTTCAATAGGGAGTCAACATTGCTTAGTGACTTTCGTCACTAAGCAATGTCGATTCTTCTTGCTCTCGTTATTTCTTCCGAACAACAACCAACCAGTCTTCTTTTTGATCTGTCGGAGCTGTTCCAAGAGATACGGAACGGCCTCCTTTTAACTGAGTAACCGAGCCCGCGTTTAGCTCTCCACCTGTCCTTGGATTAAACCACTGAACGTCATACTCACCTTTTGCACCTGAAAGATCCAAGCTACTTGATCCACCTTCAGGCAAGTACACCAGATAAGTATCGTTACTCTTAGCAAAACAGAACTTGGAAACACCATGATCTGGATTGCCGACAAGGGCATCTTCATTTTTCATTTCCCAGAATGGGATTTGATTATCATGGAAGAACCCAATTGCAATGCGACAGTAATCCCAGCTTTGGTCACGACTACGCCAGTCTTCGCAGACGATATCATTTTCAGCAAATTTATAGCCAAAGTAGTATTCGCAACCTGCACCGCCAGCCATTAAAGTTCCCCATAGCGTTTGTTTACGCACTTTGTGCTGTGTGTAAACATATTTGCCAGTGCTGTCCTTACCGTCGAATCCTTTGTATCCCAAGTCAGGGCACTGAGCATGTGCGGCCGAACCAGATTCATCAAAGGCTACAATCCAAGGCTTGCCCGATTTGGCCGAAGCGGCAACCCACTTTACTGTGTGTGCATGGGTAGTTTCTAAGCTGCTGTTTTGCAGTGAGACTCCAGTTAATTTTGACTTTTCACCAAGCAAAGCTTGATAGACTTTATCTTGTTCATTAGGAAATGTATGCACAACGATGTTATGATCGTAGGCATCAAGATTGGCGATATAATTAATCATTGCCAATTGCTGGTTATTGGTCTGAGTGTTCTCTTCCCCAAGGTTCCAGTTCAACGCAAGATTATGACCGAAACGAGCAATCAATTCACGACAGTATAGTTTACGTTGAGATCCGAGATTTCCTCCATCAAGACTTTCTGGAACGGAACCACCAGGATTATGACCCTTTTTATGATCATCATTCTCAGTTTCTTGCATCTTGAAGTGTAAGTACATCCCGCGGGCTGTGCCATGTTCAAGCACGGTTCCCCATTGATCTAACTTGCTGCAATCGTAGTGCAACTTGTCTTCTCGTTGGATGAAAGGCCAAACATTATCTCCATCACCACCAGCATTGTAGGTTAGAAATGAGAAGGCATTGCAACCTTTACCTGATAGATAATTGATGGCACCGATCAGTCCCTTGCCTTTTCCATCACCCCAGGTAGGGTCGCCTGTTTTCCAATCTTTGGTATGGGCAGACCAAGTTTTGATTGGAGCTTTATTCGCATTCCCAGCAATCGTATTATCAAAATCAGCAAAGGCTAACAATGTTTCCGGGGCATCAGCACCCACTTTCAAGAAATACTTTCCGCTACCAGCAAACTGCAAGTAGTGCTTGCCAACGTATTTTAATTGCCCATGTGCGCGAAGATCGCGGCCTTGCTTGTCACTCTTGGCAATCGTGAAAGAGCCAGATTTACCATCGTAGGGTGTGACTGGTTTTGAAACGGCATTGCTGTTTAAGGCAGCAAGTTCTCCCTCTTGAAAAGAGAGTGTATAGGACCAAGTGCCGGTTTTATTTGGTGCAAAGTGTGCTCGCCAAGTGGTTCCAGATTCAGCCGAAGTGTTTCCTGCATTCCCATCAGCAGCAAAGTAACCAGGTACGATGAAATTTGTACCGTCTTCATGGGTAAATGTCGCTGTCAGGCGATAATCAGTATACGGGTTGGGGGAATTATCTTTTTCATGAGCATATGGGCCATTGAGATTCAGAGTCACCTTGTGCCAGGTTTTTAGTTCACCACTCACTTGGACATCACCATTCCCATTGTGTTGTCGAGGAGTCTGCAAAGGTTTGTCGCTAGAGGGTTTTGTAGGGCTTCCCTTACGAACTGCTAGTTTGGGTTGTGGCTGATGTTTGGCTTGTTCTTTTAGATAAGGTCCAGCGAGTTGGCTCGTTTTTTCGTTCGCTGGTGCAAATGAAACAGCGGCCCATCTTGCTCGACTGTACTCTTTACCGTCTGAACTTCCAATCTTAGAAGAAACCTTAATCATTGCCCCTTCGGTGATTTGAATGTTCTTCCAAGTCTTGTGAAATGCGGCCCCTTCTTCATGCATTTGCGTACTAAGTGGATTCGTGTACCCACCCAATGTTTGTCCATCCACACTTACTTCATACGACGACTGGCCGTCATTTTCACCGACCGTTTGTAACGTCAAGTGATATTCGCCTGAAGGAAATGGAAATGTCTTTTCCGATGTTCCACTTTTATCTTTATCTGGATTAACGGCCAGCCATTTATTGTTTAGGTAGTATCCTGTCAATTTGCCTTCGGCAAACATTCCGGCAGGCATTCGTAATTGAGTATTTGTTGACTTTACTGCAACAGGTTTTGCAACTTCCTTCTCTGTTGTTGCTGTCAGCTCTGGTTTAACATAGGGGAATGGCTTGGGTACTTTTCCACTTTTAACTTTAGATTCTACGCCAAGACCTTCTGGTCTGCCCAATTCTCGTTCATTAGTCATCACCCATTTATCAAACTCGAAACCATCTTCTCTCATACTGAAAGATATCGTATGAACGCCAGGGGTTTTAACATCCAAGTAGATTTTGAATGCTTCGCCACAATGTTGTTTTTCAGTTCGCTGTTTGCTTTCCCATTTCCATGTTTTTTTACCTTGGCACCACTGAAGTCGCTGGCCTGAATCTGGCCAAGTTCCATCGATACCGACATGAAGCCCGTTATCTTCAGGCCCTGTGGAGTGTGCACGAGCCCAGACGTAGTATCGACCAGTATTATTAAAATGCACTTTGTATGAGAGAACAGCCATTTTTCCTGGTGAGCTTTGAAAGTTTTCACCGTGAATCAATTTATCTGCGTGTGTGCTACGAGTATCAGGAAGGATTTCAATGTATGCTCCTCCACTAGCACCAGCTACATGCGATGGATCTGAATCTGGTGTAACACCAGCATCTTGTTTGTCTGTGAACAAGTACCAGCCCCTCACATCTGATTTATCTTGTGAAAGAAAGTGTTCAGCTTCTACTGCTACCACACCATCGGTTTCTTCAAAAACCAGATTACCACCAGCAATTGGTTTAGTAGGTTCAGCCGCAGCAAACGCTTGAACTGCAAAACCTAGCGTCAGTAAGACGACGATAAATTGAAATGTTTTGATCATGAGTTAATTCTCCAAGCTATGTTTTTCTAAGGTGATTTCTTTTGATTTTAATTTWTGAACTACGACTTGAGCRAATTCSGAWGTCGAAGTWTYGCCCCCCATATCTCGWGTATGAGCGRTTTTTTCTTCAAAGACTTCGCTAACRGCMTCTTCGATACTTGATGCGATATTTAAGCAAGCCTGATCTTCATTGATTTCTCCAAGCCAATCAAACATCATGGCACCTGAKAGAATCGTTGCCGCCGGGTTKGCTATATTTTGWCCCGCGATTAARGGAGCAGARCCATGCGAAGGTTGGAACARTCCATGATYTTCRCCRATTTCAGCAGATGGRCCTAAYCCTAGYCCACCSACAATTCCGGCACCTAAGTCAGAGAGAATATCTCCAAACTGATTCTCCATKACCAATACATCAAAATCACAAGGGTTTTGAACCATGTAAAGGCTCATGGCATCGACATAGACAGCATCGGCTTCGATATTTGGATATTTTTCAGCCACTTCAAAAAACAGTTTTCGGAAGAATGCAAAGCTGCGGAAGACATTGGCCTTATCAACACAGGTTACACGGCGTTTGCCATCTGTAGGACGACCTTTTCGACGTGCGGCCAAACGGAAAGCGAAATCACATACCTTGGATGTTCCTTCACGTGTAATAACGATCGTGTCGGTAGCAACCTCATCCCCTACGATACTTCCACCCCCGAATGAGGCGAACATCCCTTCCAAGTTTTCACGAATGACAACAAAGTCGATCCCTTTGCTTGTATCCTTTAACGGACAAGGCACACCAGGATAGAGCTTCACAGGCCGTACTGCACTATGCAGTTTCATGCCCCGACGTAGCCCCACCATCATCTCCGGCTGCACTTCAGTGCCATCTGGCTTTCGTACATCAGGCAGGCCAATTGCAGAGAGCAATACGGCATCTGCATCGATGCAATCTTGCAATACAGCATCAGGCAGGGTGACGCCTGTTTTTCTATAATGCTCTGCACCTGCTTCATGTGATGTGAATGTGATATTCACATCAGGTTCTAGATCACATGCAGCTTGAATTACTTCAAGTGCAGCATCCATAACTTCAGGTCCAATTCCATCACCAGGAATTATTGCGATTCGGTAACTTTTCATTAAGACTCCAGTGTCCAGCAATTAACAGACTTATTTGTAATCCAAGGTTTTACAACCTTGTCAAAGTTTAAAAAGTGGTTGGATGCAAGATGCTCTTCAAAAGCAGTTGCATTTGAATAGATCTCGTAAAGGAAAAAAATCCCCGACGATTCTAAATCCAAGCAAACATCAAAGCGGTGGCAATCAGGTTCTAACTCAAGCGAGTTTTCGGCTTGAGTTAATACTGCACCACGAAAATCTTTGATGTGATCTGAGTGGATTTGAAATTGTACTGTGACAACATACATAAGTAATTTCGTTCAGTTTGGAAAACGCTCTTTCAAATCAGCGATTTGATTCTCTGTTAAGGGGTTGAATTCATGGCTTTGTAGCAACAAAAATAGCTTGGCAGTTTCTTCTAGCTCTTCCATTGCATAGACCGCTTGATCCAATGACTGGGAAGCAATGACAGGCCCGTGATTGGCAAGCAACATTGCACGTGATTGAGTTGCTAACTTTTCAACATGATTGGCTAGATCCATGTCACCCGGAGCATAATAGGGGACCAAAGGCAACTGACCAACTCTCATGACATAATAGGCCGTGATCGCTGGCAATACGTTTTTGGGGTCAATGTTCTTCAGACAGGAAACAGCCACACTATAAGTGGAATGCAAGTGAACAATTGCGGCTTCATCAGGTCGAGAATTGTACATCGCCAGATGTAAAAAAGTCTCCTTGGAAGGCTTGTCCCCTGACTGATGATTTCCTTCCCAACTAACTTTGGAAATTTGATCTGGTTCCAATCGTCCTAAGCAACAATTCGTTGGTGTTACCAGAATTCCATCCGTAAGTTTCACGCTGATATTGCCAGAACTGC
>NVWB01000093.1 GCA_002733575.1 Blastopirellula sp.
GGTCTCGATATAGTCTTCTATTATTCCAAGTTTCTTGAAGGTGACATTTATGGTGGTTCAATCGATTTGCCAGTGACGGAGATAACAGCCTTTTGAACGGTTCTCCAATCGTGTGTGATTGGGAGCTTGTTCCAACAACTTGTCCACCATAGCAGAGCAGACGGCAAAGGGTGACTTGAAACGTTTAGGAGCCAATGCAATTGTTCTGTAAGTGCCGTGTGGGTCGTCGCACGGTATTCGCACAGCAATTCATGTTGGCGTAACATCTTCACTACAAGAGGCTGTACAATGACACTTATTGGAATATTTCTAGCCAAATTGTTTTCGCCGGTAATCATTATGGTTGGTGCGGTTGGCGGATGGCATTCAAAACATTGGTGGCACATTTTAGTAATTTCGCTGGTCGCAGCATTATTCAATGAATTTTTACTCGGCCTAATTCAGTTCACCCGCGGCTTCAATGTCGTAACTTTTATCACTGGTGTGGTGGCTGCTGCTTTATGGGCAGGAGTTGCCGTATTGGTAAAGAGGCAAAGAAACAAGGCTTAATAGCCGCGCTATAGATATAAGCTAACCAGCCTCATAATTTTTAATATCAATTTAATCAAACTCCTGCTTTTGCAGGGCTTTTTATTGAAATAGTACCAGTCCTTTAAAGCCTTTTCGGGATATCAATCTCATAAAATTACTCGGTCAAAATACCACGAATAACTTCCGGCCTGCTTGGTAAATTTGGACGATTTCGGCGAATGGTGTCGATTTTCTCCAACATACTAGCGTGGACGCGCAAGGTAACAGCAAAGGTGTCTGCCTTTGGTCTGCCTTTACTTGATTTTTCAATGTTATTTACTGATGTCATGATTTTATAATGTTGTTAGTAAACGAGCCAGTCAAGAGTTACGACCTCCTGAGCGGCTCTAACCACAGATGGTCATGGATGGTTCAAGCTAGGTCTAAGAACTTTGTGTGCTGAACGGGGTGGTGGGATTGTTGGGGTGAAGATTTGACCGCTATTGTGGCAAAAATGTACGCTCTGAGCCCATTTTTACCAACCTTAGGGTGTCGCTGCGTGAATAGATTGGTGGATCCGTGAAATGTATGCGGGCCCTTACCGGAACTCTCCCCAAGGCAGCCGTACTGTTGATATTATGCCGTCCATTTCCTTATACCTCTTGAGAATAATAAACTATTAAAACAACACATTTTGTGTATTGCTATTGCTCAACTTGTTTTTCTGCGGAGTATCTGTAGTTAATGGCAAAGCAAAACGATACTGCTGCTGCGGAAACGCAACCGAATAAGGCGTCAAAAAAAGGTGTTACCAAAAAAGTTACCTTGAAGAAGGCAAAAGCGCCCTCAAAAATGGCAAACGATTCCTCAAGAAATGCAAAATCCATTTCAAGAAATACTGAAACCGAAAAACGTGGGACATCTAAAGTCCCACAACGGACTTCAGGTGGTTCACCAACCATGACTTCCCAATCGTCACATGATGTTCCGCCGCATAATGTTCAACAACCAGCGATAGCCGCCGAAGAACAGCTCCAAGCGAACGATAAAGCCAGCCTACAGCTGGAAAATAAATCACCACCTAAACATTCCTCTGCAAAACAAGTGGAGGAACTGCTCGACGCTGTAAATGCCGCAAGTTCTCAGGCGCGTAACATGTGGCTGGGTTTTCTTGGGTTGTTCTCCTATCTTTGTGTCGCCATCGCTGGGGTAAGTCATGTCGATCTTTTGCTTAACAATCTAGTGAAACTGCCGATTGTTGATGTCGAAATTCCATTGTCTAGCTTCTTCATCGCCGCCCCTGTCTTGTTTGTTTTGGTTCATTTGGGTTTGCTGGTGCAGCACGCTCTGTTAAGCAAGAAAATACATGATTTTCTTCACATCCTTGACGATGGTATAATCTGGGGCCCGGGGCCGGACAAGATACGCGGTCGCGTGCATTCCTATGCCCAGACGCAGCTAATCTGTGGACCGGAACGAAGCCGTGTCCTTGGCTTGTTCCTTCATATCATGACTTGGACGACGCTCTACGGGTTACCTGTGCTGTTGCTCTTGAGTTTCCAGATAAGGTTCCTGCCCTATCACGACGAATGGGTCACTTTCGGCCACGCGGTAACCCTAAGCATTGAAATTCTATGCATATTCTTGATTGGCCTTTTCATCGCTCGGCCTTCGGCGTCGTTTTTCAGGTCCTTTGCGGACAACATAAAGACAAAGCCATTACTCAGCTTCTTCGTTGCGCTCTTTTGCCCAATTGCGATCTATCTTTCCGTCTTCGTGCTGACAGTGCCTGACAGCCATATGGACAATTACCGCCAGCAGCAGCCAGCCGGACTTAGTTGGATTTTTAATCCCGCCGATTGGCTCACAAAAACGATTTTTGTTGCTAATCATCCACCCAAAGCAGGGAATTCGGGACCATCCTGGAAGCTGGACCGTAATCTGGTTGTCATTGATGTAGACGTTGTCCCTGACAAAGACGATGCATATGAAGAGATCAGTCACAGAATCCGCAACCGCGACTTGCGCTATGCATTGCTCGACCGTTCGGACCTCCACCGGGTAGATTTTTCCAATAGCGACCTAACGGGAGTTTCCGCCGTCGGAACGCGGTTTGAAAAATCTAAGTTTGGACTCTCTACCCTGATAAGGGCAGACCTCCAGGACGCGGTGATGAAGGGGGCAACCTTCTATTTCGCACAGATGCAGGGGGCCAACCTTAAAGGAGCGCAAATGCAGGGGGCGGTCCTCCAGAGAGCAGAAATGGAGGGAGCGGTCTTCAAATTCGCGCGGATGCAGGGGGTGGACTTCAGTTACGCGCGGATGCAAGAGGCGACCTTCTATAAAACGCAGATGCAAGGCGCAAACTTCGTTAGCGCGCAGATGCAGGGGGCAAACTTCAGTGAAGCGCAGATGCAGGCGACAAACTTCAGTAACACGAAGATGCAGGGGGCAGACTTCAGTGAAGCGCAGATGAAGGCGACAAACTTCAGTAACACGAAGATGCAGGGGGCAAATTTCAGTGACGCGCACATGCATTTGATAAACTTCAATGGTGCGCAGATTTGGCAAATAGAACCACCGCATGAATACCAAATCAACCCAGGGAACGTGGGTGACATTGATATTCGCCCGGCGAAACCGGGTGAATTGCGGATTATGCTTGCGCGCATCGATGATGAAGCCGTGCGCAGGCGCGTTGAGGTGCGGATCGCATTTCTATTAGAACCGGACAAGGTCGTGGCGTGGGGCAGCTCACTGGAACGGCGGGATTGGGAAAAAAAAGTTCTACGTTTGCCGGACGTGTCCCTGCCCGCCGCGCCGAGTATCTATCCAAACGCCGCGCCGAGTATCTTTCCAAACTCGCCTGTGAGGAGGTCATGGGTGGATATATCATCAAAGGCATCGCAGAGAACATTGAATGGAGTTTTATATTTTCAGGCGAAAAATCTACGGCTAGAGCACTTCTGGCAAAAGACACCTGTCCAGCTATGAAGCATCTGAGCGATGAAACACTAGCAATATTGAGAAACATTGCCGGACCCGAAAAGAAAAAAACCGAAACCGCTACTCCCAAATAGCCAGCATGAACCGAAGGCAATGATTTTATCATCAAAATTGATAAATCGTGACCTCTGGATATTCAGGTACAGCTCCTGCCAGAACAGCGGTTGAAAGGGCGGCAAGCGCCTTTGCAGATTTATACGGTCAAGGAGCAGCCGAATTCCGACTAGTCGAACGACCGCTTGTTGCACAAAGTGTCGAAAATTGACGTGTCGCTTCCTCGATAACATTTCAAACCGAAAACGTTACTTTGTCCGCATACCAGACCTCCGTGCATCATGCAGCGAATGACCGTTCTGAGCCCAAACTGCCTGTTTTCCGACACCTCGCCAATAACCGCTTTTAAGAATTTTCAAATTCCGGTACGTTGCAAAGCTATAATGGTGTAAATTTTGTTTCGGAGATTAATAACACGATGACTGAAATGGCTCATTTTCTGAGGTTCACAAAATGGTGATTGTTCATCACCTAAACAATTCTCGCTCACAGCGCATTCTGTGGCTGTTGGAGGAGCTGAAAATTCCTTACGAGATAAAACACTATGAGCGCGACGCATTGACCAATCTGGCCCCACCTGAATTGCTTGCAGTGCATCCACTCGGCAAGTCGCCCATGATTGAAGATAATGGGCGGCTCATCACGGAGTCTGCTGCAATCGTAGAATACCTTTGTTCAAGGCATGGACCACAGTTGATACCGGATGCAGGCAGTGACGCACATATCGGGCATCAGGAACTGATGCATTTCGCCGAAGGATCGGCCATGACGCCTATCTTGTTGGCGCTGTATGTCGGGCGATTAGGCGAAGCGGGTGCTCCGTTGCAACCTCGTATTCAACAGCAATTGCAAAGCCACTTTGCCTATATGGATCAAATCATTCGCCCTTCAGGCCATTTTGTACTGGATGATCTCTCAGCGGTCGACATCATGATGAGTTTCCCGGCGGAAGTAGCAATCAAACAGGGAAAAGGAGAGAAATTTCCAAACCTGGCGGCCTATGTGGAAAGCTTGCAAGCGCGCCCTGCTTATCAGGCTGCGTTGACAAAAGGTGGGCCGTACCGATTTGCTTGACCATTATTCTGGTGGCATATTTATCGGCAAACAGAAACTCTTGCACGACACACCGGGAAGGCCATAGCGTTGCCAAAAGAATAGATATTCCGCGGAATTGCCAATCAAATTCAAAATGAGGAACATGGCCCATTAGCGACTTGTATGTTGAAAATTTACGGTTGTAAACCGAGATACCAAACCTTCAGTTCTGCCACAACTTGCTTGCTCGAACGGAGTCGCTGGCAAGACACTAACACCCCTGCATTTTTGTCGGTTTGTCCTGTGTGGATGGCTCCCTTTTTGCAAGTCCTTTTTTGTGATTGATACATTGTCAGAAGCAGTCTTGTGTCCGGCCTGTTGACGCGACACACTTGGCCGCTGGCCCTGATGGTTTCCACCAACCAAGTCCCATTCCGCTCATCGAACAGCAAGCGTTCAGGACAAAGCACGGGGCGTCTTGGTTTTAGGGCTGACAATTTTTCCATCACTTCATTGGTCTTGCAATCTCTTGTTTCTATTTCGCCACGATCCCGCAAATTCGGCTTTCCTGTTTTTGAAGTGACTCGACCAAAAAACGTACACACACTCGTACTCGCTCGGTAGAAACTAAGTCGGGATGGGTGACGGCCCAAGCGGTGATCGTTTTGTTGGAACCGGCATCGGGAAGACGAACAAGCTCCGGTTCTTCGTCGGCAAGGAAACAAAAGAGATGGCCAAACCCCATGCTTGCTTTCACTGCATTGAAGTGAACTTGCATATCCGAAACAACGTGTTGCACCTTACATCCTGCGTGAGGTGAATCTTGCCTCCAGTGGGACAAAACCTCTCTGCCACCTAATACAATCCAACGGGCGGTTGGATTAGGATCGGAAAAACTGTGGGTCGCGATATAGTCCGGTGTTGCGTAAATCGAGCTGGCAAAGTCTGGGAGCCGGTGAGAAATCAAGTTCTCGTCCGGTGACACTTGAAAGCGGATGGCAATGTCCGCGTTGCGCCGACGCAAGTCAGCAACATCGAAAGTAGCATCCATATCGATCTCAATTTCCGGATAAAGCTCTGTAAATTCGGCAAGGATCGGCATCAAAAGGTGCTGCGCCAGCAATGGGGGTGCCGATATGCGCACAGGGCCGGACAGCATGGCGTCGCGGCCAAAGACCTCCCTCTCCAGGCTCAGGAATTCACTTTCGATGTGTTCCGCTCGCTCGACCATCGCTTCACCGACCTTGGTTAGAACGAACCCTTCAGGCTGACGCACAAAAAGTTTGATGCCGATTTGCTCTTCCATTGCCTGCAATCGTCGCGACACGGTTGAGTGACTGACATTTAGAAGTTTTGATGCGGCACGCACTGAACGTCCTCGCAAAATAGCGAGAAAAATTCGCAAGTCATCCCATTCAAATACTTTCATATTGTTCTCCTGAACAGAGCTGATCGCTTTTGTCGCTTATGTTAGTGGTGCAAAAACGGAACAAGACTGCGCAACTATAGCCAGTTTAATGTCAATTTCAAACAAACTATCTTGGCCCAAGCGAGACTTCGCACCTTGGCAGTGTGTATTATTAAGGAGTGACAAAATGAAAAATGAAATTCTTATCATCGGTGGCACAGGTAACATTGGAACCCCACTGGTTGGCCTGTTGAAAGAGAGTGCCGAAAGTTACAAAGTGCTCGTGCGAAACGATGAAAATGAGGCAATACTAACGAAACGAGGTATTCCAAACGTTCGCGGTGCTCTGGGCGACTGGGAGAGCGTCGAAAGCGCACTAAACGGAGTTGACACGGTATTTCTGCTAAGCAGCCCGTCTCCGGAGATGCCTGATCTGCACAAGGGACTGATTGATCATGCCGTTTCCGCAGGTGTTCGTAAAATTGTTCGTTTGTCTGCAGAGCCTGCGCGCGAGAGCGAAGGCTTGCCCATGTATGAACACCATGCCGCAATGGATGATCATCTGATGGCGAGCGGGCTGATCTATGTCATAATACGCCCGCACTATTTCATGCAGAACATTCTGCAAATGCATGCGACATTTATCAAAGAACAGCAGATGTTTGCGCAGTATCTTGAGGACGGCCGCATACCGATGGTCGATACGCGAGATGTCGCCAATGCCGCTTTCAGTGGCCTGACATCGGACGAATACAACGGCAAAATCCACTACATCACCGGCCCCCGCGCTATTAGTTATTATGACGTCGCTGAAGCATTCACAAAACAATTGGGTAAAAAGATACAGTATGTCAGCCTGTCGTATGAGGACCAAAAAGCCGGCCTCGAAGCATACGGAACACCCCCGATGATCGTCGATACGGTCATGACGCTGTTCAAACGTTGGGCTGATAGTGGAGAACGTCTAGCCAGCCAGGATTATGAACAGATGACCGGCACCAAGGCGATTGGTATCGATCAATTCGCTGCCGATCATGCAGGCGCTTTTTAGTGTCGCAGCTTCACGCCAAATGCCACTGTGGAAACGTGGAAATTACCTGTGGGGGAGAACCAAAATTTATTGTCATGTGCCATTGCGGGGATTGCCAACGGCGAACAGGCTCCGCATTCAATTTGGGTGCATGGTTTGCCAAGGCCAGCGTGAAGATTAGCGGAAAAACGAAAACCTATTCACGTGTTGAACATGACGGCATCGAAACGACGTATCACTTTTGCCCGAATTGCGGGACCAGCATGTATTGGGGCATGCCGCAAAATATCGAGGTTTTAGCGGTGGCGGTGGGTACTTTCGCAGATCCTGATTTCCCTCGACCAACGGTTTCATTCTACGAACGGCAACGCCAATCGTGGGTGAATGTGCCTGAAAACATTGACCGATATATTGGAAGTGGCAAGGGCAAAAAATTGAACCAGTAGAAATCTCGCCTAAGTTGCAATTTTTCGCAATGTAGATGTAAGGAAACGCATGTCTGATTTTCCACCTCAATTGCCCCATGGCGAATTCCGCGAAATATTTTCGGATGTCTTTTTTCTGAAGGGCCAAATCAGAATAGAAGCGGACCCCGTTTCCGAGTTTAGTCGCAACATGGTTGTCATCCGGGACCATCGATCGCTGACGTTGGTGAACACAATCCGGTTGGATGAGGCAGGGCTGGCGGCGCTCGATGCGCTTGGTACTGTAAGTAATATTGTCAAACTGGGTGCATTTCACGGACGAGATGACGCCTTCTATGTTGATCGATACGGCGCAGATCTTTGGGCGCAAGCGGGTATGACTTATACGCGCGGCGAGAAAACCGATCACGAACTGGCTAACGGTCTGACCGGTCCGAACCCCGACTCAACTGCGTTTGTCTTTGATACCCCGAAATTACCCGAATCCATCCTGCACCTGAAACGCCATCGCGGTGTCATTATCACCTGCGACAGCTTTCAAAACATGTTGGGCCCGGACGAATATTTCAACGCAGCCGCGGCTGAGGCGAAAGCGCGACTTGGCTTCTTCAAGAAGGCCGTTATCGGCCCCGGCTGGCGCAAGTTTGCGGAACCGAAAACCGAAGACATTGAACAGGTTTTGAAACTGGAGTTTCAGCACTTACTCAGCGCACATGGCGAACCCCTGCTTGATAATGCCTACGCTGCCGTGAGTGACACAATTAGCGAGTTTCCTGCAAAATCTTGAGTAGTACAATGCGCTCGGAACTTCCGCTCCTTGGAATCTTTAACGGCGCAACTTGTGTCGCAATTGGGGTATTTCCCAATGGCCAATATCGGTGCTTTGTCCGCTTTGCTGACAATGGGATCAAAAGGAAATCATTTGATTTGAATGTCGGTATTTGAATGTTGCATTGCGAAGTTTCTGCTTGTGTCCAAGGTCGGCAATGGGCCTATTCTGTTGAAAAACTCGGCTTTTTCGTTGGGCAACATCACAGGATAAATGGTTCCCGCCCTGGTTTCAGACGGCGGTTCTGGTCCGAATTGGGTTTGGCGCTAGTTTAGCTAGTTTTTTGAGGTTCTGGGCGGTTGCAGCGAGGATAAATTCGTCATGTGCGCCACATGGTCCACGTAATCTGAGCCGGCCTAAGCCGTGAATGCGTTTCAGATGGGCAAATGACATCTCGACCTTTTTGCGCAATTTCCGCGAGATTGCATATTGCTCCGTTTGCGATAATCCACGAGCGACATCACGGGACGTTTCATAGATCGAACGTGTCACTTTGCGCTGTGGTTCTTTTGGGATGCAGCGTTCTTTTAAGGCACACGCATCACAGTCTGATTTGCGCGCACGATAACGGATTGTCTCATCTTTGTTTGCCCCGGATCTTGGCGTTTTATAGGCGCGGCGATATTGCTTGAGCTCGTTACCGCCGGGACAAATGTACAAGTCATTTTCAGCGTCGAAGGTAAAATCAGCACGTTCAAAGGTCCCATCCTTACGCCCAGATTTGTCAATTACAGGAATGTGCGGTGCAATCCCGCGCTTCTCGACCAGCCAATCCAACATCGGTCCTGATCCATAGGCTGTGTCGGCAATTAAGCGTTCAGGCATAAGATTATGCACCTTTTGCACGCGATCAATCATGGTTTTGACCGCGCCAACTTCGGCTTGCCGAATGGATCGCGTGGCTTCCACATCCAAGATCACTGCATTGTCGGTATCGATCAAATAGTTCGTGGAATAAGAAAAATACGCAGGCCCACCGCGTGCACCAGTCCACTGTGATGCAGGATCTGAATGCGAGATAAACTTAGGCGTAACGGGGCTCGCCGTCCCAAAAGCCGCGTTATCAAGTGTTTCCAAATATTCTCGAACGGCGCGTGGCGCCTCATTCGGGTCAATCGCCTCAGGGTTCCAATCAGCCTTCGGTGTAGATTGCTGACGGTTAGCATCAGCAGCAATAATACTCGCATCCGCCGCATAACGCTGACCGCTCGCCAACCCTGCATCGATGCATTGTGCAACAACGATTTCAAACACATGTCGCAACACATCACTGTCACGAAAGCGACCGTGCCTGTTTTTGGAAAAGGTTGAGTGATCGGGAATTGGGTCCGTCAGGTCCAGTTTACAAAACCAGCGATACGCCAAATTGAGATGAACCTCATCGCCGAGCCGTCGCTCAGACCGAATGCCCATAATATATCCGACAAGCAACATGCGCATCATCAGTTCCGGATCAACCGAGGGACGGCCAGTCGTACTGTAAAACTCAGACAGATGTTGGCGAATGCCAGATAAATCAATGACGCCGTCAATTGCCCTTAATACGTGATCGCGGGGAACATGATCCTCAATCGAAAAATCGTAAAACAGAGCGCTTTGTGCTTCCTGCCTTGGTCCTAACATCGTTAGCAATCTCCTGTATCAATAAAGAAATTGAATCAGTCAAACGCAGCCAAATCAAGAAGAGTTTTTTAACAGAATAGGCCGTGAGTGCCGTATTCTCGTACACAGGTTCCACGGAAAGCTCTGTGACAGATAAGGCTGTAGAAACAGTAGTGAATAAAGAAACCGGGAAATTCTGATGAAATCGGCTCATCTCAGATGAAAATAGAGTAACACAAATATTCAAAAATTGGTATGAGTAACATGGGCTGAAAATTTTGATTTGGGAGTTATGCTATTAGAAGTTTGCGAATTATTACGGGATTAATTCTGTTTCTCTTTCTTGCCGGACATCTTAGCAATATGGCGTTGGGGGTGTTTTCAATCGAATGGGTTGAAGCATCCAGGCCGGTTTTTATGATGTTTTGGTCAACCTTTGTTGGCGGGAATATTCTGGTGGGTGCGATGATTATTCATGTATTTTTGGGGATGCAATCGCTGTATTTGCGCAATACGCTGCAAATGTCCTCCTATGATGTGATCCAATTCGCGTCCGCGTTGCTTATCATGCCCCTATTGATACCCCATGCGTGGGGTATCATTGGCGGCGTGGCGCTCCTTAACTACAAGCCGACATTTCCCTTAATGTTACAGCTTTTCTGGATTGATACGCCTCTTGAAGGGTTGCGTCAGGTCTTGCTGGTGGTCGTTGCATGGGTGCACGCCTGTATTGGACTTTTTACATGGCTGAAGTTGAAGGTTTGGTGGCCGCGTATTGCTCCGTTCACTTACCCGCTGGCTGTGGCAATCCCAGTTCTGGCATTGCTTGGATTTGCCGAAGGGGGGAATAGCGCTTTGGCGCTATTGCAAGCTGGTACCGTTTTACCCATTCAACCGGCAGATCCGGCGGTGCAACTGGATGGTGTAACTTTTTCTGAAAACTTCGCATTCCTTACCACTGTTAAATGGGGAATGTTATACGGATATTGTATTCTCGTCGCTGCCGTGATGATTGCTAGATTCATTCGATTGCGAGCCATCATTGGCATGGTTGAAATTCATTATCAAAATGATGATGGCACTAGTAAATCCATCCGAACTAAAGCTGGAGCAAGTTTGCTTGAAATAGCAATCATGAACGATATTCCTCACGCCAATTTGTGCAGAGGCCGGGGACGATGTGGCACTTGCAGGGTTCTGGTTGAAAATTCGAGTGGGACCATAAGTCAGCCATCCGACCTTGAGCAAGCAACTTTGACACGTCTTAACTGTCCATCCGGCGTGAGGCTTGCCTGTCAGTTGAAACCAAAAGTCGGTAGCATTCATATCAAACCATTGATGGAACCGGACGTTGAAACAAAAAACCTGCATGATACCACCACCGGTGAAGAAGTGTTAGCACAATGAAACATGTTTTGGCTGTTTTTGAACGTTCCATCTACCTGAAGAACTTCATCGCTATGTCGTTTGTTGTGCTTTTTACTGTAATGATGGGTATCTCCGCCCAAGCTCAAACCGACACATCGGTAAATCCAGATGTTGCAGCGCCTTCTCCAAACGATATTCGTGAATTCCAGCGTTTGTTGGGAGATACCCGAATTCAGAACTGGTTGAAACAGGCGGCGGAAGCTGAACCAAGTATCGAGACTAAAGGCTCCGGGGTCGGCATGAAAGAGCAACTATTGCTGGTTGTTCAAAAAATCAAACAACGCCGCGCGGATTTACGCGAGGCTTGGAACGGGATAAGTTTGACCCCGGAAATCATCACGGTGATATGGCAGTCGGAAATGTCAGACACTGCCACGCTGCAGGCGATAACTTATCTGGTGATATTTTTGGTTGTCGGCGCCGGTTTTGAGTGGCTCTATGTGCAATATTTTGGCCAACGTTTGCTAAGGTTGGAATTGCAGAAGTTTGTCAATCTGAAACGACGGGTGAGGGTGGCGCTTGCTCGTGCAGCGCTTATTTTTGGCAGCTTATTTGTATTTGCACTTGGAAGTGTCGGCACGTTTTTAAGTTTTGACTGGCCATCAATGGTCGAGCTTGTGGTGCTGGAAATCTTGATCGTAATATTGGTGGTACGGGTGGGTATTACGGTATCCAGATTTTTCCTTTCTCCTCGAGTTGAGGATTTGCGACTGGTTTCTCTGGACAGGCGAGAAGCAAAAGCGGTGCATTTCTGGCTGGCGGTCATCGTTACATTTGGGGTTGTATCGCTTGCGATTTCCAGTGTGTTTGAAAAACTTTTAATTGCGACGACATTGGTTGTGCCAATTCTGGCAAACCTTTCAGTGGCCGTTATGGGGATGGCTATCTGGGCGATTGTCACCTTAATTGCCATTTGGCGTATAGCAAGTCTTATCGCCAATAATCGCGACGGTTATGGAAAGCCGAGTGCCAATGCAAGCTCAAGAACATCGGCCCGGTTCTGGGCACTCTATCTCAGTATTATCGTAGGTGCGATATTTTTGCTTTGGGTGATTAACACCAACGCAGTAATGGGATCGGTCGCGATTTTCGGGTTGCTCTATCCTGCAACAGTTATGCTGCGCAATTGGGTGGATTATCTATTTGATCAGGCGGAGAGCATGGAATTTTTGCTTGAACAATCTGAGAATTCTGAAGTTTTGGTGTCCGAGGGCGCGGAAGAAATTGCGGATGACGCAAAAAATGCGGCAGAACCAGAAGATACCACTTCTTACTCAAGGCGTTACGATACCTATCGTCCTATCGTGCGCAGAATTGTTCGCTTCACACTCATTATTTGTTCCGTAGCCGGGCTGGTGCTGATCTGGAACAACGGCGTATTTTCCTTTTCGGATCGTTCGACATTGGAAAGCAAAATATTTGAAATTATCGTCGATATCATTGTTGCGCTTTTGATTGCCGATCTCGTGTGGATTTGGGCAAAGACAGCTATTGACCGACGGTTAGCCGATTATGTTCCGCCGGAAGACGGCCACGCGCCGGGGCCGGAAGCCAGAATGGCAACGCTTCTACCGTTGTTACGAGTCATATTGATGGTCACCTTGCTCACTATGGTCGGCCTTTCGGTGTTGGCATCTTTTGGCGTGAACATCGCCCCGTTGCTTGCAGGTGCTGGTGTGCTGGGTGTGGCTATTGGTTTTGGCGCACAGGCGTTGGTGCGTGATGTGGTAGCGGGCATTTTCTTTCTGATTGATGATGCGTTTCGGATCGGTGAATATATAGAGGTAGAAGATTTACAAGGAACTGTGGAATCCATGTCCATTCGTTCTTTGCGAGTGCGCCATCACCGGGGCGCAGTCCACACGATTCCTTTTGGCGAACTTAAAGCGCTTACCAATTACAGCCGTGACTGGGTGATCATGAAACTGGAGTTTCGAATTCCATTTGATACCGATATGCAATTAGTCAAAAAGCTGGTTAAGAAAATTGGCGCGGAGCTAAAAGAAAATCCTGAATTTAGCGATAGTATTATCGAAACGCTGAAATCTCAGGGGGTGCGCCGTATGGAAGAATTTAACATGGTGATGGGTGTGAAATTCATGACCAAACCCGGCGAACAGTGGGTTATTCGGCGCGAGGCCTACCACAAAGTACGTGATGCTTTTGAGGCCAATGGTATTGGATTTGCGGAACGCACTGTAAAAGTTGAAGTTCAAAGTGATGGTCCTCTAAGCGATGCGACCAAAGACGCTGTGATGGGGGCTGCGCAAAATGCAATCGAATCAAACCTCCCAGCACCACCAGTGCCGGACGAACCTTGATTAAATTTACCCTAAATCGCCCAGTGTCTCAATTTGCATGTGGAATTTTAGTTTCGTTATTGTGACGCAAGGGTCTGCAATGAACCGTGAATGCCGATTTGCCAACTGACGATTACAATAAACCGAATGTCTGCAGTTGGATTGCTACAGCAAGAATTGGTTTTGTCCTAAATGGCTGCAATGGCCCGAGAACGACAATCATCGCTGAAAAACAAGGGTCTAATAAGGGCTTAAACCTTTAACCGAACACCTGGTCCTCCACCATTCTGAGGGTTGAACTCGATACCAGCTGCTTTGTGCAACAGCGGTTAACGGCCTCGCTTTGTGCGGGGTTTTTTTATGGAGAATCAACAATGGATATTGCTTTGTGGGTCGCGGCAACTACGGCTGTGAATACAGTTCCGATTCCTGGATCACATTACGCGTCCCATGGAAGATTCAAGGAAATCATAGAGAAGAAAAAGGTAATCCAAGCCAAAGCAACATCTTGCAAGAACCAATTGATCCAGGCGTTTAACCCAATCCAGCTAGACTGAGCGGTGTAGTCAATAAAAGTAGTAATCTTAGTCGTTTCCCATATTCCTGTTTTTAAATAGATAACGCAGTCGAACCCTACTATGCCAACCGTTACAACAAGTAACGCAATGCCGCCAAACATGTATATTTCATCATCATCCGTCATTAGCATTTGTGCCAATAATTTCGTCGAGGCTGACGGGCGATTTGTGCGGCTCGAGGTCTTTTTTCATCTGTGCAATATGGTATAGTTTTCTCTCAAATAAAATTGGGAGAGTATTAATGGCGTGGGTAATTGGAATTGGAATTGCGCTTGCGTTGTTATTAAAGTTTCCAAAACCCGTAATATCGTTGGTTGTACTGATCGGTATAGGATTTGGTGCAATCCTTTTGTATGAGGAATGGGAAACTTCAGCAAAACGAGATCAGAAAGCAAGGTTCACGATTTCTGCTACAACCGGAGAAAAGCGTTGCGATGGAGAGTACTCAATACGAATTGTCATGCGCAATGGAACAGGACGAACAGTCGATAAAGTGACGTTTACTCTGAAAGGGTATCGAGAAGGATACAGTACGCCAATTTATTCTAGCGGATATAGACACTATAGCTCGGACAAGATTATGAAAAATAAAGATGTCATGGAGAGTTGCTGGAATCCACCAGCATTAGATAGAGGTCAGCCCAAGACATACTCAGACAAGTTTCCAATATCAGTTATGCTCTGGAAGGCTGAGGATAAAAGTTTAAAATTTGCGGATTAGTCTTTCAATGCTTTTTCCACAAGCTGACGGATGGCTTCGGGACGGGAAGGGGTGTTGTTGTCTTCGCCCCATTTATCAACTGTAGCAAGGAGTTCTGGCTGCAAACGAACGCCGATCAAAGTCCCTTTGCCGGTAGGCTTCGGGCCACGTTTCTTTTTCTGTGTTATCACGGTTGTTGACTTACTCATAAAACCATGTTATCACAATTAATCAAGCCGAGCAAGTGTATCAGCACTCACCCGGCTCTGACCGAAACCGAAAGATAGGACTTTCAGTATGGCTAACCGTTATTACAATCAATCATCCGGAATATTCAACCGCTCTCGTATTTTAAAAGATGCGTGGGCTAATTTGTGTGGGCGCAACAATCTCAAACTGCGTCTTAGCTTGGCAATGTCTGTTGTTTGGGCACAAGCCAAAGCAGAGAAGAACGAGGCTGAATCCAACAATTGCATGAATAAGTGCGTATTCCGGGTTATTCTGCCACCCATTCCAACAACATTCTGCCACTGATTCCGGGCTATTCTGCCGCCTTCTGATGCGCCGCTGCTGAGCGATG
>NVWB01000094.1 GCA_002733575.1 Blastopirellula sp.
GAAAGTCCGTTTAATAAAAAAGATTGGCATGGTTGGATGTTACTTGATCGATGGCACTTTGACTCAGGAAGATTTTGTGCCACTCGAAATTACGATCAAAGAGTAATTCTAATACCCTAGGGCTTGCTGATTAAGTCATATGGCTTGGCTTGACTGGTCTTGAGTTGGTGTCTAGGCCGCGAATCCAGGACCACCTCACACCTTACCTGAAATTAGCGATCAACAATTGTTGCGATTCACCTACAATAAGGGTATCCTATCTAGATAAGCGAGAATTCCGACAACTATTCATTGTAAGAGGAGTAGCAAATGTTTCAGCGAGTTGTTATTTGGACTGGCTTAGTCTTTTTAGGCAGCATGATCTTTTCGGGTCTGTTTTTTCCGGATGGTGAATCTCTTGTTATTTCTGCTGAACAAGATGTTGCTGTGCTGCCTAAGAATAAAGTGTTCGTAGCGAATCAAGAAAAACAAGTTGTTGCTCTTAAGGCTGCTGATCTTCGCTATCCTGAAACTTTGAATCTTGATGTCCCCAGGCTCGCGGACGATGCGTCGGTTCAATATGATTTCCCCATTGTCTATGTGCGTGTGCCGCGTGGTGGGGATAACGAAAAGTCTTTGTGGGCCGAAATTGCTAATCCCGTAAAGATGGATTCTGGCGCAGATTTGATGCTGCTGCAACCAGATGGCAGCGAAGAACTTTTGGTGGCTGGTGGAAAAGGATCGATCACTGATCCCGTGGTTTCGTTCGATGCCCAATGGGTGTTCTTCACGCATATTCATGATCTAACAGTGAACTGGGCCGGCAAGCATCCTAAAGCAGGGGCCGACATCTATAAAATTCATTTAGAGTCGAAGGAAATTGTTCGGCTAACCCATCAACAGTTCACGCCGAATACCGGTGCGGCTGATTGGTCAAGTGATTTTGTATCTAACGAGAAAGACAAAACCTATCTTGACTATGGCGTGTTCAACATGGGCGCGTATCCACTGCCGGGTGGACGCATCGTGTTCACTAGTAACCGTGATGGTTTTCGACCACCAAAACATAATGGCCCCACTTTGCAGTTATATGTGATGGACGATGATGGACGAAATGTTGAATGTATTGGGCACTTAAACATTGGCATGGCATTACATCCTGTGGTGCTAAAAGACGGACGAATTCTATTCAGTTCCATGGAATCACAGGCACTGCGAAGCAACATCCTTTGGGGTTTATGGAGTATTAATCCAGATGGAACGAATTGGGGCCCAGTCGTTAGTGCCTTTGACACAGGCGGGGCACCGAATGCTTTTCATTTTCAGACGCAACTTTCTGATGGATCGATTATTGCGGAAGAGTATTACAACCTGAACAACAGTGGATTTGGTTCCTATTTCAAGTTGCCGCCAAGTGTGCCCAATGATTACTCGGCTTTTGGGCCTGGTTGGCGCAAAGACCCAAGAAATCCTCCGCTTCGAGTTGGACGACATTATAATAGTAAGCCCAAATTATATCGGTTGCCGTTTAGCCCTTACGGAATTGAGACGTTGACTCGATTTGCCAACAATGGTGAAGGACTCGCAGACCCGTCCGAAGTAGGAAACAATGATTCACCGCGTGTTGGTAAGTTTACTCATCCATCGGGAGCACCTGACAACCATCTGCTCACGGTTTACACGCCAGGGCCTGCCAATCACCAAAATGGATTAAAAAAACCGGCAATCGATGGTGGCATCTATTTGATCAAAAACGGGGAAGCTATTGACCGGCCAGATCAAATGCGGCTTATCAAAAATGATCCGAACTACAACGAACAGTGGCCTCGAGCGGTGGTCTCGTACGAGCGAATCTATGGAATTAAAGAACCGGCCACGATTTCGCCTGTTGCGAATGACGGATCGCTTTCGCCACATCTGCCAGCTGGCACACCCTATGGACTGGTTGGAACTTCCAGCATGTACAAACGCGAGAGCTATCCAGAAGGTGCAGTAGCTGATGGCAGCGTGACATCTACTTATGCTGGCGATCAAAATAGCAAAGGATACAACGGACTTAATCCGTTCAACACTTCACAAAATGGAGCTTCATTAAATTGGTTCAATCAAGGTGCTGATGCAGGTCAATATGAGAATAAAGACATCCATGCCATCCGGATTTTGGCAATGGAACCTACGACAGATCGGCATCGAGGACCAGATAGTGGTCGACTATTTTATAGCCATGCGCAAGAGCGGCTACGAATTCTCGGTGAAATCCCTGTTCGTAAGTTTGATGAATCAGGCCAACAACCCGTTGATCCTGATGGAAATCCCGATACCAGTTTTCTGGCGAAGATACCGGCTGACACGGCTTACACTTTTCAGACTTTAGATGAAAATGGAATGCTACTAAATATGGCACAAACTTGGCACCAATCACGCCCTGGAGAAGTCCGTACCAACTGCGGAGGTTGTCATGCCCATAGTCAAAAGCCAACTTTATTTGACGACACTTACGCTTCCACCAAACAATATCAAATCTTCGATCTTACGAAGCAAACACCACTGCTGACCGCCAAAGTGAACGATGAATCCAAGCAACAATGGGACACCGCAAGCACAACAGGTTTGCGTACAGTGCAACAGGCAATTGTTAATGTCGAGTACTATCGAGATATTCAGCCCATTTTTCAGAGAAGCTGTGTTGCTTGCCATAGCGGAGATGATCAAGGAAGTTCTCCAGCGGGGCACTTAAATCTAGATGCCGACGATCAAATGATCAATGTGCAATCCCAAGGGAAGTTTCCTGGTACTTATTATCGATTGGCACTAGATTCTGGAGCAAAATTTGGGCACAAACCGGTGATCGATAACGGCAGTTGGAGACAATCCAATGCGTCTCGATACATTCGCAAATTCCAATCACGACGCAGTTTATTAACTTGGAAGATCTATGGAGCCAGGCATGATGGCTGGGCCAATGATGATTTTCCCACGGCTCGTATCCCAGGAGATGCTGATTCTTTAGAACTAAATGGAGAATCGGTTCCCAACACAAAGGCCAACCAGAATCTATCCGATCTAGACTTCCGAGGTAAGCAAATGCCACCGCCTGAAGCAGTGAAATCCGGCAAAGTCAAACCGCTCTCGGATGAAGATCGTCGTATGATTGTTCGCTGGATAGATCTTGGTTGCCCCATCGATCTTGACTATGACCCGACAAACCCTGATCTGCGTGGTTTTGGCTGGGCTGCTGACGACAAACGACCAACCTTAACACTAACCGAACCTACCCGTGGCAAAAACAAAGAAATTACTCGCCTGTTAATTGGCATGACCGACTATAACTCCGGCCTTGATTTAGATAGTTTTTCAGTAACCACCAGCTTTACAGTGAATGGATTCGTCGCTGGAGTAAATTCAGCATCCGAATTTCAAATGATGAGTGATGGAGTGTATGAAATTAAGTTAAGGAATCCAATCACATCGCCAGGTGAACATTTCATCAATATCTCCATCAAAGATAAGCAAGGGAATATCACTCAAATGAAGCGGACTTTTATGGTAGGCGATTAAGTGTGAGATCATATCCTGGTTAGCAACTTAGAAGTTTTAACAACAGATGGGACGTACCCTATCCCTATGCTGACAGCTACAGAGCAGTATTGAGGGTGGCGGTGCGAAAAAAGACGAACACTCCCTGTAGTAGCATCCCTCGGATCTCCTTTCCACCGTTTTTGAGCAATTCCACCTCGGCATGAACACTCAACCAAAACAAATCAAAGGCCTAAATGGCTTACGAGCCCTGGCTTGTCTGGCGGTGTTTGGGGTTCATTTTCAGCAGATCACGGGCGTGTCTGGTTCACTGGGGCCTTTTGATGTTACTCGGTTTTTTGAGAATGGAAATACTGGTGTTTGTTTATTTTTTGGGTTGAGTGGGTTCTTATTGAGTTTGCCGTTATGGCGTAGTGAGTTGTCGGCATCGAGTGGGCCTTGGCTTGGTAAATATCTACGCAGCCGAGCAGTTCGCATTGTTCCAGTTTATTATATTTGTTTAACCGCTCTGGTGATCTTTCAGCGGCATTGGACAAGCGGGGGAAAGCTGGCCGATACGCTGAGTCATTATCTCTTTGTGAATAATCTGAGTGAGCGTTTCTTTTACCAGATTAGCTCGCCGTTTTGGAGCATTGCCCTCCAGGTACAATTTTATGTAGTATTACCGCTCGTGTTTTGGTTGTTGTGCCGGGCGTCTAGCAATAAATCAATTCAGGTATCATTCATTCTTGCACTTTCCCTTGGATGCTACGTTCTTCATTATTTTATCATGGAATGTGGCGATCAGATTGGTACAAATTTTGGAATACAAGACTTTGTGACGTCACGTTCTACGGTATTCAGCCACTCTGTTTTGGCACATATGCCACATTTACTTTGGGGCGTATTTGCAGGATGGCTGTATCTAAAGTTAATGGCGAGCAAATCCAGTTTTCGACGGACTGGTCTCTGTGAAGCAACTGTGTGGATTAGCGGCCTAGCTGTTCTCGTTATTCTTGGAACGTCACTAGACGAAGTATTGCAAGTGCCTCATGGGCGTTACAACTTCCCATTTGTTCCAGCGTTGATCACGGCCATTATTGCCTGCACGCCCCTAACAACCGCCGCGTGTTGGCTTCTCGATTCCCTTCCCCTCCGACGTCTGGGTGAAATTTCATTTGGAGTCTATGTCTTTCACCTGCCTTGCATGAAGCTAGTTGGGCGAGTATTACCGCTGATAGATTATTCAGCCAAAGAGAATAGTCTGCTTTTTGCAATTCTTAGTTTTGGTCTCTCCATTGCAGTTGCCACAATTTCTTACATCGCAATCGAGCGTCCCTTGTTGAGATACGTTCATCAGAATGACAAAAGAGCGTCCCTAACTGAAAAGACTTAGTACGACTCGCTAGTTGAATTGATTTGGACAGGCTCTTTCTTCGTCTTGAGTGGAACTCACGTTGTCTGGTGTGAGGAAGAGCTTAATGAGTCGAGGATAGGCCCAAAGACTGGTGATGACTCCTGTAATTGCAGTGAAAAATATTAAGGAGTCGGAAAGATTATTGGTAAATTGCAATCGTCCAAGCTCAATTGTTAGAATTATTGCTATTCCAACTATGGATGAATGAATTTTGCGAATGTGAAAAGAGACAAACAATGATTGTAACATTAGCCCGAGGACCATAGAAGTCACAAATTCTTGAGTTAATCTAAATACTGCATACATGGGGCCAGCACTGTAGACCCAATACCCAAACGGTTGACTTAGACAGAGTTCTAATTTAGCAATCAACTCTTCCGTGGATATCTGTAGGTTGAACACGTTCCAGCGATCATGCACCATAATGAATAACCACGCTATTAAGGCTGGCACTTTAAGCAGAACTCCCCAGCGTTTCCACCAATCACTATGAACGCCTTGACCTTCGGAGGTTGGTCCAGTCAGCATGCATGCAAAAGTTCCTAGGATGGCACCTATCGTCCCGAGAAAAACATCCGTAATAGTAGCATATCGGGATAGTATTAACATTTGAATCCCTGCAACTAGCGTGGCAAATACGAGAGTACTAATTACAGAAACGATAAGTGGTTGGCGTGAGGATCTTGAGAAAATAGTGGTGAATAGGAAACCGATAGGAAAATAAAATGCAATCTTCAATACCACTATCAGGAGATCCATCTCACCTACGTCAGAAAACGGTATGAAGTTGATCATCCCGGCCTTGTACTTCTGCCAGATCTGTCCTATTGAGATTGTGAAATCCAACGGCAATATACTATAGAGAACAAAGAGTGTAATGTAGAAGTAAAGTAGCTTCGTACGTAGTTTCTGATCTTGCTCTGTGAAAAGTCCATCTAGCCACAAAGTGAGTGGAATTCCAAACGCGAACCAAGCAGCGATTCCGAAAAGATTACCGATGGTCTGAGCTATTAAATCAGAAGACGAAACGGTGCGGCCAGGGAGATATATTTGGCTAAATTCCAACAAAAAGCTAAACGACACGCCGCAGACAAAAATTAGCGGCACCATCCACACCCATTGGAATCGCCGACTTGGATTAGAACAAGCACCTAACGCACAGTAGATTAAAGGGATATACATGGCCAAATTGGTAATTATGTCAGACCGACTCCAGTGATTTTGGTTTAGATGCAATTGGGCCCTAAACTCGCTAACCGCTTCATTGAAGGGGACAGCGTGAAAGTTCAACGGAATCATTGAGCCATAGAGCAGGAACGCGGCGTAGATCATCGTACTAGTGAAGTAAAATCGTCTCCACCGTGATTGGACATTCTGGCTCGATTGATGCTCGATCTTATGATCGGAATTAAGTGGTGGTGTGATATCACTTTTGATCCGAGGTCGAAGGCACAATGCAATAAATCCTCCGATGGCCAAAACAGCAACGGCACTGATCTGAACAGCACCCCAACGTACTGCTAACTCGGTCATCGACATGAATGTCTCACGGTCTGGTCCCAGCAGAAATCTGGCCGCTGGGAAGGTGGTGCCGTACTTTTCGACCGCTGGGTCCAGTCCTAGCCATAGCAGCCCAAAACCGGCGATGACGAAAAGTGGAGTGACCAATAGAGCGAGCACTTTCTCCAGCGACGGTCGATACATCCAGGCATAGCAAAGCATTGATGTGTTGAGCGAGATCAGTCCTAACAGGCCAGTCAGAAACAAGGGCCCCGTCCAATGATTGGGCGTGGCTCGGATTAGTTCGGTAAGATTATCGGTGTTGGCCCAACCCACGACGATAGTCCAAGCGAGAACAACCCAAGGTGTTCCCAGCAGCAGACCATACAGACCACGTTTTGATCCTTCACGCCAATCTTGTTTAACTATCGCTGCCACGGCGATTGAAGTCATTATCAGTGTTAATGATGCCGAAGCTTGAAGTGCAATGAATCGGCCGATGAACTCCCAATCGCCGCTCCAACCCAGTGTAGGACGACCGAGAATGTCTCCTAGGCTCTCGTGAGTTACTGAAAATCGAAGAAGGCTCCAGGTAACTAGACCAATCATTACTGACCAGATCGGCAAGAACGGTATGAAGCGGGGGCGTCCTGATAAAAAGTCTCCGACCCAGACTGGCCCGAGTCCCATCCAGACAATCGCCACTGAGAATGCAGCAATGCGAACAGTTCGATGCGACTCCGGAAACAACTCCCGCACATTGTACGGCATACCAGGCAGAGCAATTACCTGCTGAATGATGTTGTAGACGATTCCCACCGCCACAGTGGCCAGCACTGCCGCCATCAATAGCCGAATGCCAGATTCTTTCAACGTAGGTTTCTCTGGCATTCGGGGCATATTTGGGAATAATTGGTTTAGCAAGAACAACAATCTATGTGAACGTCGTTCTAGTTGTCCAAGCTACGATAATTGCAAGTGATAACGATCTTATTCAGTATAGTCTGAAATCGTCTCAGATGCAGCAGCTTCTATCAGAGACTTTCACCTTGAAGCGGTAGCCACAACCGAAGGCGATGGCACTTATCACACACTCAGATTGCTAGAAAATCTTGCGATTTCGTTTGATTATCTGCCTGGATAAACATTTCGCAAGACTGACCAGCGTGCTGCGTCGAGGGACGTGATGATTGGCTGGTTGTAACGTTTGTAGGTTCTTGGCTTATTGCTAGGGCCTGCTGGAGCAGATGAACTTGCCTTCGGCCTTGCTCGCATGGCCGCTTCGCGCTGACGCACTGCATCTTTCGCGTAGGCGTTATTTATTGATAAAAGTTGATCACGTGCTACCGCTGAATTCGCAGACGACCGCACCAAGCTCTGCCGCTTCTTCGTCAAATCTTCCATCACTTCTTTTAAAGACTTGGGAGATTCCTGGGCTTTCACGAATGCTTCCGATTGGAGGTGATCAATTTCTTCTGGTGTGTACTTAGCTTGCACCTTTAAAAGCTCTTTAAGCCACGCACGTGTTGCGGCCCAAGCCTCGCTATCTAACAGCTCGCGATGCTCGTGAGTTTTCTTCCACCACTCGATAGATTCCTCTTCAGACATGGCCTCGACTCTTTTCCGTAACGCCTTGACGTCCGCTTCAGAGAATAAAACCTGCTGCTTGGCAAACTTATCGACCCATTTTAATGACGCCTTGTGAACCTCAAGATCGTCGGCAAATAATGCAGTCTGCGTTACAGACAATGACAAGAATAGCGTTGCAAGAAATAAAGAGATAGAACGAAACATCAGTGGGCCCCCAAGTGAATCTGCTGTGGTTTTGAACCAAATTAACTCAACCCATTATACTTTCCGGCAGTTAGAAGTTCAATCTAAAATAGAGGAAGAAAGATGCATACTCGTTCATTGGACTAAGTCTGAGAGAAGAACCTGATTTACTGTGTCACTTCACCCTGAGAGCCCTGCCATTTTTTTGGTTGAAGAATATATTTTAGCCTGATAGAATGAGGGGCATGAGTCATCAGAATCGCCCTGTTTTTGATGAAATTGCTGACGGACAGCTAGAATCTGCCTCTCTCAAAGATTACATGATGCAGTGTAACCTGTTATGTATAAAGGCTTTACGACAAGACAATGCAACTAAGGTATTCGGAACGCTCTCATCAGAGAACATACATTAAACCTTAATGGCGTTATCAACATCGATTCTCCGTGTGCAAAACCACAAGTAGAGGTTCAGGGTTGTCCAGGCGATCCAATTGCGTTGAAAATCGACTGTCTCGCAGGCCGTCGTCATCTACCGGTAATTCACACTCGACTGGCAGCGTAATAATCGTGTCTTCAATATTATCAAGACCGGTATGCGCGTACCTAAGCGGTAACTTGAAATCACTCTAAATCGCCAAAGAACATGATGATTTATTTATCAGATCTCTCTACGGTTGCGGCCTGCTTGCAACTGAACTAGTGGAAGTCTTTTCGCGACGAAGGTTGCTGGGCTAGTTCAAGTACACAGCCTATATAACAATCTACCTATCAGACATCCATCCTACTTGACTATTCACAGGTCTTTACAAATTAGCTCAACCCCAAGGGGCTTGAGCTTTCGGCAAATGAGTTGCTAGGTACACCCAGTCGTTTAAGCATCGCCAAATGGAGGGATGACATCGAGAGGTCTTTATTGCTCCCGAGGACTCTTCCAGCCTTAATCGATTTGCCGCCCTTGCCAACTAATACTAGAGGAAGGTCTTTCGCTTCGTGTTCGTGACCATCGGCAAGGCTTGAACCGTAGACAATCATGCTGTTATCCAGAAGAGACTGCCCTTGCTCTTGAATCTTGCTGAGTCGATTGATGAGATAGGCAACTTGCTCTGTGTGCCACTGGGTTACACGATTGTACATGTCTCGCTTTTCATCTCTGGTTGACCATGAAGTTCTTTTGTCGTCATCTTCTGTTTTGCCGCTAATGTCTTTCCAGTGCGAGAGTGCGTGCCAAGTGCCTTTGACTCCATCAATAAAGTTGAAATAACGATTACTTTGACCATGATCAAGCATGAAAGTGCAAACGCGCGTTGCATCCGACCAGAAAGACAGAACAATCATATCCATCATGGTTCGAATGTACTGTCCATGATCTTCTGGTATTTCTGCATCTGGCCTGATCAGAGCTCTTTCTAACCCTGGAGTAGACTTGGCACGCAGTTGTTGCAATTCCGCAAATTGGATGCGTCGTTCAATTGCACGAATTGACTCGAAGTATTCTTCCACTTTGTGTTGGTCCGCATTACTGACTCGTCTTTTTAACCGTTTAGCGTCACTCAGCACAAGATCGAGTACTGAACGGTTAGACAAACCCGATTTACCTGCGCGGAACATTCGATCAAACACAATCCGCGGATCAATATCGCGTGAGGCGGGTGTCTCTGAATCAATCCAGGAAAGTGTATTACGTGGCAAACTACTAGTGAATATTCCTTCCCCACGGGTTGAGAGTTCCAATGAGGGGAGCAACGTTGTTTTCTTGAAATGCTTTGCTGCGATTTGGTCTACTGAAGCACCACCAGCATTCAGTCTTTCTCCGTCAAATCCACCTCCAGTCAACCAAGTGGCCGTTCCGGCAATATGGCCATTTCCTCGAGGAGTCCAAATATTACGGAAAATTGTAATGTCATCGATATACGGATTCAGGGAATCCATCCAGGCATTAAGTTTTTGTATTCGACCCTGTGAATCAACTTCTTCTGGTTGCCAAGCTCCATTGGCAACGCCATTGGGAATATACAGATAGGCAAGGCGTGTTGTAGGCCTCTTGTTGTCAGCACCAAATAATGGTGAGTTGTCCATCACATCCAAAAAAGGCAATGAGATTGCTGCACCTAAGCCACGGAGCATGGTTCGTCTAGATAAATGCCATTTGCCTGCCATCGTTATTCCTTCGTATCAGGAAGTTGTTTCATTTGAAAAGTATCGCTTCGAACAATTGCTTGAATGAGCGTTTGAACTTGTCTGTTGTTTTTATTAAACTCTATTACTAACTGACGAACAGTGGCTTCGTCATAATACTCAAGCTGACGACCTAGGGCATAAGACAACATTTTTCTAGTAATCTGCTGAGTCAAATCATCAAGACGATCTTCAATCAGTGCCGACTGCAAACCTTTGAGTCCTGAAAATTGCTTGCCACTGGGTAACTTGCCTGTGGAATCAATCGGTTTACCTCGTTGTGTTGTTCGATAGCGGCCAAACCAATCGAATTGCTCCAATCCAAACCCAAGAGGATCAATTTCGCTGTGACAAGTATAACAATTCGGATTATTCCGATGCAATTCAAGTTTCTGCCGTTGTGTCAATTCACGTTTTCTAGAGAGTCGCTCATCTATTTCACTGACATTCGGCGGAGGTGGAGGTGGGGGTGTTCCAAGCAGTTTCGACAAGACCCAATTGCCACGTAAAACCGGACTCGTTCTTCCTGGAAAGGAAGTGATTGCTTGGATACTACCATGACCAAGGATGCCACTACGTGGAGAATCATGCAACGAGACTCTCCGCATTTCAATTCCAAAAACATCTTTCATCTGATAATGCTGTGCTAATTCTTCATTTACATATGTGAAATCAGCATCAAGGAGACGCTCTAGTTGTAAGTTGTTTTTTACGATTGAATTGAACAACAATGCAGACTCCTGTTGCATCGCAGAGATCAATGAATCAGTAGCCCAAGGGTTATCGATTTGGCCAGGCTGCACGCGAGCAAGATCAACAAAACCTAACCACTGTGATGCGAAGATCGTTCCTAAAGTACTTGCCTTCTCATCTTGTAACATGCGAGCCACTTGAGCATCCAGAATCTCTGGTTGGTGCAACAAATTCTTCTTCGCAAGATCAAATAAAGTACCATCAGGCATGGATGCCCAAATAAAGTAAGACAATCGGTTTGCTAATTCGTAATCAGAGATGCGAAATGGTTGACCTTTGCTAGGGAAATCTAATTCACTTCGAATCAAAAAACTGGGCGAGATCAGAATGATTTGAATCGTGTCCCGAAATGCCTCTCTATCAGTCTTTCCTTGAAGAACTAGCTTATCAAAATAACGGTGTAAATCGTCAAGTTCGTCCTTCTCACACGGGCGGCGATAAGCGTTGCCTGCAAAGGTTTTGATCGCTTGCCGTACGGAGCCATCTGACAGAAGTCGCTCCCACGTAGAAAGTTGTGCTTTTGTTTTAGACTCTACGGGGATTGTTTTATTTACAATCTGTTCCGCTGCGCCAATATAACGTTCCAATAATATTGGATGGATAAACAAGCTGTTGGCGCTGTTATCAAAGCCACTACTAGCCGACAAGTCAGCGGGGAATTTATCAGCTGGACGCAAGTCAGTTCCGAATAGATCACGTACGGTATTATTGTATTCCTCAAGAGTTAAGCGACGTGCTGGTTCATAGCCTGGCTGACGAACGGTGGTGTAGTCGAAATTCTTTATAGTTCCAGTTAACCATCCGGCCAATATTCTGCGATCTAGATCACTAGGTTGTTTTTCATCCGCTGGCGGCATTGAACGAATTTTCAACTGTTGAATCACATTCAGCCAATGCTGGCGATTGACGACCAGCGGCTGTTCGGTAATTAAAGCTTCTAAATCAAGATCACCATACGATGAAGTAGAATCGTGACACTCATAGCAATACTGTTTTAGCAGTGGGATAATTTTTTTGTTAAACGACAAACCCGCAACAGAGGAAAGATACTCTTCACTCAGTTCAATCGGTTGCACTACTACTGCCGGCAGTTTTAGTTGAACTACACTGGATTCAGATAAGCCCAATTCTTCTAACTCAGCTTCAAGTTCCTTAATTGCATCAAGGTCATTTTCTTCTTCGGCCCAGTGTAGTTCCAACAGTAGATGAATAATTTCTAAATTTACCTCTATCTCCTCTTCCAAAGGGCCTTCTTTCTCTTCAAGCCCGGTTTGATAGATTTTGAACAACCGGTCAAAGATTCCAGATTTCTTTTCTAACAGAGAAATTATCTGTTTTGCTTTTGGGATTTGTTGATCTAGACCTTCCTCTTGTAGCGTTGCCAATAGATCTAATACGTCCAATTTCTGTGATAAGATGTCTAGTTCTACAAAGGCTTCTTCCTTCCGAATTTCCAATATTTCAAGACTTTGATCTAACTGTTCAACTTTTCTCTGGTCAGCTTTATCTTCTGCTTGTTCAATTTGTTCTGTAAGATATTGACTTGTTTGTTCTAAAGTCTGTAGCTCTTTTAAAAAAACAATCCTAGCATCTACAATGCTGATACGCTGTTCCAACTTGGCTTTGTGGGTTTCAGCATCACGAAGTATTGCTCCAATATCACGTTCATCCTCTCCGCAAACGAAAGTTGTCAGGGATAGCACCAACAGTAATGCAAAGAGAAGTTGATTAATAAAGCTCATGTTGTATTTGATTAACCAGCTATTCAGAAGGTTACGCACTCGCAACTTCAATTTCTATATTGTAGAGTTACAAGGCAAGTAAGGTTGAATGTTCATTTTGTAACGCCCGGCTGTACTAGCCTAGCGACTTTCGGTGGTTCATTTAAGCGATTATAAAATCGCTCAAAGAAGTGAAAATTAACCATTTGAAAGGACCTAATACATTCGAGGCCGTCGGTCAATTATAATGTCTGTAATTTGAACTACCATGCGATCATGATGATTTATTCATCGAATTCAGGGCGATCGCGGCACGATTGCGACTGAACTAGTGGATGGATGTTCACGCCGAAGGTCGCTGGGCCAGTTCACCTATGGCGAGACGGTTTTGTAAGGAAGACCCAGAAATGTTGGCGTTAAACAGTCGTCTGTTAAATAGAGATCACTGGCCGGCTAGGTTTTATGTTTTGGCGAGGCTTCACTCCAGAGTCGTGATTCGGACCTCACTGAAGTTAAGTCCAACATCGCGACCCAGAAAACAATTCGATCGGTCTATTCTCCGTTCATAATTGAGCTAGTTCTTCTTCACTTCGATCACATCACCGCCTTTGGGTTCTCCCTTGTCGTAGCAAACCATGTCGAGAAACTGACTAAATGCGGCAAAGACGGTCTCGTTTCGTGTCGACTCTTGTTCAAGCACATGCGTACCCGGTGTATGCCCGCCAGGTTTTACATAAACCATTTTGCTCCAGATCCCTTTACTGGTTAAAACCTTCTGCATTGCGAAGCCCTTTGACGCAGGTGTTTGCGGGTGCTCTTTCTCACCATAGATCATGAATGCAGGTGGGTCATTTTTTTCGATCCAACTGAAGTTCCCGGCACCGCTGTCGCAGTAAACGCCCACTACATTCAACTTCTTGGGCTTATACTTGGCAGAAGCAGGCCAGTTCCAGTTCTTCTTATAGGCAACCGAATAGGCGAGATACGCTCCGGCAGATCTGCCGGTTGCTACTATTTTCGTTGAGTCGCCGCCGAATTTCTCAGCATTGGCCTGTATGTAGGCGACCGCCATGGCGGCATCAATCACGCAATCTGCAATGCTGCTCGCTCCCTTTCCACCTAACATCCTGTAGTTAGGCGAGACAACCACGCACCCTTTATCCATGTACAACTTTCTCGTGTGCTTAATCCATTGCTCCTTGCTGCCGAATTTGAATGATCCACCATGAATCGTGAAAACGATGGGAGCGTTCTTGTAGTCGGTGTTCCAGTAGATATCCATGACGTTTCGCTCATGGGGTCCGTAGGCAACGTTCTTGTCAACCTTGACCTCACCGAAAAGATCAGCACCAAACACCAGCAGAACAGTGGTAGCTAGAATAACTTTCATCTTCATTTATTTCTCCTTCAAACCTGTTTAACTGATGTTATGATCAATGTATACGGGAAACACTATACTGTATGGACGCTGTCAGATCACGTCCCTTGAAGCCACTCGTTCGGCACTGACTGGAGACTTACTGAGTCTATTTCTCCTTGCCATATTGGCTATGATGTCTCACGCCGGAATATTTCTTCGCGTCAAAGTCTTCTGGATGTGGAGTTTCATAAAGTGCGCGACGTTCTGGTTCCATCGCGGCGACGTGCTCCTTGGCTTCTTTAGGCGAGACGGATTGCAGGTTTCCATCGTCAAGCTGAACAATGACTCCCCCGTTGTGCAATAGGTCCGTCCGACGTTTGCGTTCTTCAGGGTCCGGATGGCAGACATGCATGCAATTTCCGCACGTCAGCGTCACATCACGTTTTGTTTTGCTGTAAGTGATCGGACTCTGCATTCCTCCGCCAGGCAATTCATCGCGCTGGCTCCAAGCTGCAAATGCTTCCGTTCTGATCTGCACCAAGTTTTCATCATCGTTCGGAATAGGAAAACGAGCGGGTGACCAGGTCGACCAGTTTCCGGACGGATGCAGGCCTGTCTGTCCACTGCATACATAGCTACAACGATCGTAGGAGCGACGCTCGGTATAGGTGAAATCAACGCCGCCCATGGTGACTGTAACTTTATCTGTCTTCCCGTACTTAAAGAAACCAGAAGGGCAGGACGAGGTGCAAGCCTGGCAATCGTCGCAGAAATTATCTTCTGGCGGAAGCGGCTCGGTTGGGATCAACTCGGCAGCCGTCACAACTGTTACCAAGATCACGTTGGGCCCATGGTCGGGAGTCAGCACATTGCCCGAGAAACCGAACCAGCCAACGCCACCGCGAACTGCCAGGTATCGGTGGGAAATATCGGGAGTACGATGATTCAAATCACCCGGTTTATCGTTACGGAAGACCAGGTTTTGCATCACGGCAGTTGTTTCGTAACCAAACTGTCGTATGAAACTCGCCAATTGTGCGGCGATGCCATCCGCGATGATGCTTGTTCTTGTGTAATCCTTTTGATGTCCCGCACGATCAATCTTGCCCAGATAATCGCGGGTCTTATCTTCATCCAAAGGCACCGCGAAGGTCACCGCGGATCGGGCGTCCTCAAGTACATAGGTAATATCGCTGGAAGGAGGACCACCAGCCAAAGTTTC
>NVWB01000095.1 GCA_002733575.1 Blastopirellula sp.
CGAGCATCTCGGCCACGGTGATGGTAAGACCGTCTCGGGCTGGATCGGGGCTTTGGAAGACTTCGCTCAGGAATGTTGAAATGTCTTCCGCTTCCTTGCGTGCCTGTTCTTTTGCGTCGCGTTCAGCTTCAACTTCCAAGAGTGTCTCGGCAGTTTTCTGCTCCGCCGCTCTCGCAATTGCGGTTTCATCCATGGCCCAAAAAGTAAGGTAGGTACTAACGCCAATTCCGATGACGAGTAACAAGGCAACAGTACCGGCAAACCCTACCGCGAACCGATTTTTGCGGATGAGTTTACTCAGTTTGTAACCGGCTGACGGTGGACGGGCTAGGATCGGTTCGTCGCTCAGGTAGCGACGGATGTCTGCGGCGAAGCCGTTGGCCGTTTCATAACGACGGGTTCGGTCTTTCTCCATCGCTTTGAGAATAATCCAGTCGAGTTCGCCTTTCATGATGGCGGAAAATTTACGCGGTTCGACTTGGCGAACGGCTGAAATCGATGCCAAGGAATCGACTGATTCGCTGATGCGTGAACTGGGTCGCTCGGGGTCTTCTTCTTTGATGCGATCAAGAATTTCCATGAAACCTGCTTCACGCAGCGACTCACGTTTGAGCGGCGTGCTGCCGGTGAGGAGTTCGTAGAGAATCACGCCAAGCGAGTAAATATCGCTGCGCGTATCGACATCCAGATCATTCAAGTTCGCCTGCTCAGGGCTCATGTATTCCATTGTGCCCAAGATTTGGCCATGCTCGGTGAACAAAGTTTTTTGTGTCAGCTTCTGACTGGTCGCTTTCGCTAATCCAAAGTCGATAACCTTGGCAACCGGCCTGTCATCGTGCAGTGCGACTAACACATTTCCGGGCTTCAAATCTCGGTGAATAATCCCCTTTTGATGAGCATGCTGCACCGCATTGCAAACTTGATTGAACAATTCTAAGCGTTCTGGAATGCCCAATTTATGGTCATCGCAAAACTTGGTGATCGGCGTGCCAGAAACCAGTTCCATCACAAAGAACGGGCGACCTTCGTCAGTGGTGCCTGCATCAAATACCTTGGCGATATTCTCATGATCCATCATCGCCAACGCTTGACGCTCGGCCTCAAACCGGGCGATGACTTGCCCGGTCTCCGCGGGTCTGCGAACCTGGATCGCCGTAGCAGGTGGCCGCCCCGATCACCATCGACAACACGCAAGCACATCGGACCGCTGCCACCGGTAGTTGAATTCTCATCTTGTTTCCTCCGATCAGCACTTCCTGAGAAATCGTCTGTAACTCCACTTGCACAGAGCCACGACGTCTTAGCAACCTAACATGAGGCAGTTCTCAGAAGTTGCAGTTCCTTTTTCAATCTCTTTGCAAACTAGATCAGTCAATTATCGGTGAAAGTATATTTCATTCGACACGTTCGTTAGCCGCAAGCAATGGCCCGTGCGACCAAACTGCGCCGCATTTTCTCGGCAGCTACGCGGGTTCGTTCCAAACCACGTGTCGGGCAGCACGTTGACTGGGCTGTGAACCGGTGTGACGTCGCGAAAAAAACATAAAGAGAGGTGACGGGAATTGAACTCTCTAATTCATTTTTGTATAACAACTTAGCACGATTGGCGAGGAACTGTAATGTTATATAAAGTCAAATTAAATTGGTCGCTTGAAGCAGCGAACTGCTATCAAAGAGGGGCACTCTGGACCGAGGCGATTACACTCTATGAAGAGCTTGATGAACACGAGAAGGCTGGAAACATTTATCACAGTTTAGACCAGACTGAAAATGCACGCACTTCCTAGAGAAAGGAAGTAAGCAAGCATAAGACAAGAAATGACCTTCTATCGGCTGCTGACCCTCAAGAGAAGATTGTTCAACCAAGGTTCTATTCGTTGCATAATCGAAATGAAATTAATTTCATTGGGCTTGAAAATGAACTTTGGTTTATTGAGAAGAATAAGGTTCATCATAAAATTGAAATGGAATATCCAATCACTTCTATTTCATCAGGCGAACATGGAAGACATTGTCTACTAACACACGCACAGTGGAGCTCATTATTTTGGGGTGACACTAAAAACGGATCGTATTCAAAATAAATCCCATTAGATTTTAAATGGCCCGTGGGTTGTATAAATCATGGGAATTATGTAATTATTGCTGGTGATAATCAGTGCCAGATATTTTCTTCATCTAGAAATGAAACTAAATTTATTGCGGAGTTTCCAATGGACGATGAACGGCCCATTGCTGTATTACCTGCCACACAATCGAATCGTTTGGGAATGGTTACTGAATCAGGTAAGTTTTTAATCTACGAGATAAGAGACTAATTAAATTCGAGTATCAATGAGTGTCATATTAAAAGAGTTTTCAAGTAACTGGGCTATTACACGGGTGCAAGAATACTCAAGCTGTTAATATGTCCACTGGATATATTTGATTCTACAGAGGGGTTTTCCTGGAAATTTTGCCAGTGGCCACACTTCGTTCTAAAAAAATGGAATAATTGATAGTAATAGGAAATCGGTCTGCTGGTTTGCTCCGTCTTTGTTTGTATGGCGGTTACGCGCGAATCGCTGCATATCTGTCAAACGACAATTTTTGCCCCCTCGGTTCTTTCATTTAGGAACATTTGCAATGGAATCTCGCATCACGGCCTTAAGGTTGTTGGCTTTTAGCTGCTTATCGCTGGCATGTTTGTCCTTTCCCGCAATTGCACAGGACCAACCCGCGATTGAGAAAGGGGAAGAAGATAAAGCCGATGTTGCTGCGGAGATACCGAAAACTTCGACCCAGGGCGTGCCGACCGAGATTCGTGAGGCGATGCAAGACCGCGATTACCCGGCTGCAATTGATGCCATTGACCGGGCATTGGCGGATGAAAAGGGGAAAGCCGATTATTTGACCTACCTCAAAGGTCGGGCCTATTTCTTCGATAAGAAGTACGACGAGTCGATCAGCACCTTAGAATTGATGCAGAAACAATTCCCTGAAAGCGTTTGGGCACGTAAGGGCCGCTTTGCCATTGGCGTAGCATACGCCCGCAGCGGAAATTACCGAGCCGCTGAACTGGCATATAAGGCAGAAGCCGAGTATTTGCTTTCTATTGACCGCAAAGAAGAGGTGAGCACAATCTATCTCGATTTTGCCAATGCCTTTTACAATCCCGATGAAAAATCAGAAAAGAAACCAGCGTACGACAGAGCGTTGGCATTTTACGAACGAGCAATCGCTGTTGGGCCCAAGGATAGTACCGAAGTTGAAATTCAATTGCAGATTGCTCGTTGTAAGAAAAACCTGAATCAAGCAGCCGAAGCAATCAAACTGTATCAAGCGTTTCTCAAGGATCATAAATCAAACAAACTGGCACTGCCCACGAGATATGAGTTGGGCGAACTCTATCTTACTTCGGGCAATCGGGTAGAAGCTCGACGCCAATGGGAAGATCTTTTGGCCTTGCATGCCGACGATGAATCAGAGTTATTGCCACAAGCCTCATTTCGTTTGGCAGAAACATTTCAACTTCCATCACCGCAAAACAAAGAAGACTTAGTACGTGGCGTGGCTCTATTGAATAATTTTCTTAAAGCTTATCCAAAACACAAATCGGCCGCTTTGGCCAGGTATCGAATCGCCGAAAGCTATTTCAATTTCAACCGAACCGAAGATGCGATTGTGTCGCTGCAAGGTTTCTTGGCTGATAAACAGTTCAAAGATTCAAAAGAAGTTCCAACTGCCCGGTATCTGCTAGGGGCCGCATTCTTACGTCAGAAGAACTTTGACAAAGCAATTACTACCTGGCGAGAGTATTTGACCAAACATCCAACACACGGCCGCTGGAGTGAATCCCAACAGGCGATTATCAACGCCGAATATACGAAAGGGCTAATAGCGTATCAGAAGAAAGAGTACAACCAGGCCCGTTTGATTTGGCAAGAGTTTTTAGTCAAATATCCAGTCGATGCCAGGAATCGTAGTATCCAACTGTTGTTTGGCAACATGTTTTATGCGGAAGACAAATGGGAAGAAGCGATTGATTCGTGGCGCCGTGTTGTTTCGAAATTTCCTAATACGAACGAATCTTCCCAGGCCCAATATCGAGTTGGCTTGACCATTGAGCAGAAACAGTTAAAGCTCAGCGAAGCGATTGAAGAATACAAAAAGCTGACTTGGGGATCACATGCTGCAACTGCGAAGCAGCGGATCAATTTGCTTTCTAGCAAGAAGTTGGAGATTCATACGACTCGCATATTTCGCAGTGATGAAACTCCCAAAATTGCACTAAAAACCCGCAACTTGGAATGTGTCACGGTCAAAGTTTATTCCGTCGATCTGGAAACCTATTTCCGGAAAATGCACTTGGCTTCTGGGGTGGAAGGACTGGATATTGCCCTAATCGATCCTGACAGCAGCTTTGAGTATGGAATCGAAGATTTTGAGAAGTACCGTGAGTTCTCAAATGAAGTGGAAGTTTCACTACCTGTAGGGATGGACGGAAAAGAACGGACTTCCGGAGTGATGGCGGTAACTGTAAGTAGTGCCACACAAGAGACCACAACCTTGGTTGTGCAAAGTGACTTGGATATCATTGTCAAGAGTTCGCGTGATGAGGTCTTTGTCTTCGCTGAGAATATGAAAACCGGCAAACCTTGGGGCAATGTAAAGCTGTTGATATCTAACGGCAGTGAAGTCTTTGGTGAAGTGACTACGGACAAAAACGGCGTATACCATGCTGAACGAAAAGAATTGCGTGACCCGGCGGATGTGCGTGTGTTTGCTATCTCGGAAGGGAGTATTGCTTCCAACGTAGTGAGTCTCCAGGGCTTAGGCGTATCTCGCGGACTAGAACAAAAAGGATACTTGTATACGGATCGCTCTACTTATCAACCTGGTCAACTTGTAAACTTACGCGGCATTATTCGCACAGTCGATGGCGATATCTATCAAGTGCCAAAGAACAAAGAGTATGATCTTGAAGTATTCGATCCGCGAACACGATTGGTATTTGACAAGAAAGTGACGCTCAACAGTTTTGGCACGTTTCACGCACACTTCATCTTGCCAGGCGAAGTACCACAGGGCGATTACCGCGTGGTGCTCCGGCAAAAGGACAAACAACAGTACGAAGGTTCGTTCCAAGTACGCAGCTATCAATTACCACCAGCTTATGTGAGTATTGAGAGCGAACGATCAATCTATTATCGTGGTGAAAAAATCAAAGGAACCATCACGGCCAATTATTATCATGGTGCCCCTATGGCCAACACAGAAGTACGTTATCAGTTAGCAGGTGGCAGGAGCTTTACGGCCAAGACCGATGACAAAGGCCAAGTCGAATTTGAGTTTGAGACCCGAGATTTCCGTTACACCCAACCGCTGCACTTACAAGTCAACTTGCCTGTGCATAACATTCAGCAAGTGAAGACGATTCTGCTATCGACCCAAGGTTTTACCATCGACACGAAATCACCACGCAATGTCTACTTGGCTGGTGAAACATTTGAGGTGGAAGCTACGATTGTAGACATGGACGGTAAACCTGTGGCCACCGAAACCGTGATGAAGTTGTATCAACTATTGGATGCTGCGGATGCCGATGGAAGGCAGGAAAAACTGATTTCAGAAGAAACCGTCAAGACTGATAAAGAAACAGGCAAAGTGCTTGAAACCTTGATGGTTAAAGAAGGTGGACGCTATACCGTTCGGTTTGAAGCGATTGACAGATTTGAAAATGCCATTAGTGGGCAATCTTCTTTTTCGATCTCGGATGAAGACGATACCATTCGTTTGCGAATATTGGCCGAACAATTGACCTACAAAGTGGGTGAAACGGCGAATATCAAAGTACATTGGCGCGAGAAACCGGCCCTGGCGTTGATCACGTTTCAAGGGGCCAGAATTCTTGACTACCGATTAGTCAAACTCAAACGCGGTGCTAACGATATTGAAGTTCCCGTGGAATCAAAATTGGCACCCAATTTCCAAATGTCGATTGCCGTGATGACTGACCTGCGAGATATTGACCCTGAAAAACCACAGAAACGGTTCCATGAAGCAGCGAGCCCTTTTAAGGTCGATCGAGATTTGAAGATCAAGCTTACATTGCCCAAAGGCAAGCATCAGCCTGGCGATAAAATTAAAGTGAAGCTAACAACTACCGATGCACTGGGTAACCCGGTTGCTGCGGAAGTGAGCTTGGCAATGGTTGAAAAGGCGTTGATGGATCGCTTTCCTGAACGCGTTGCCTCGATTCGGCATTTCTTCCAGGGCAATGTCCGCCAACTTGCAGTTAGAACGACATCAAGTATCGAATTCTCTTACAATCCAGTGACACAAGCCATTAACGAACTATTACTGGCCGAGGCTGAGCGATTGGAAGTTGAGGATTTAGAAGAAAAACGAATCGCAATGCTGGGGTCTCAAGAGCATTCCATCATAGGAGATTTTGCAGCAGCGCCCATAAGATTGAGTGATGAGGATGGCGAATCAGTCAATGGGCCTGGATATGCGGATGATGGAGGTTACGGTTATTCAAGGATGGGCCGTGGACGGGACGGTAGAATCGACGCACAATCAAGTGCACGATATTCATTGGCTGAGGGCCAAGGTGGCGGCGGATATGGTGATGATGGAGTCTGGATTAGCGGCGGTGTTGTGCAACAACGGGGGCAAACTCAATCATTGATGATGATGAATACACCGCACATTGTTATCAGCAACGGTGAAGACTTTAACTTACAACTAGGTGGCAAACTTGCCATACATAATCGCAGGTTGAAAGACTATGGTTTAGAAAACGACTTTACAATTCAAAACAATTACAACTCGACTTGGGGTAGACAAAATGGATCGGCCAACCACTGGTACTTTGACAATAACGACCGCAAAGAGATTCAAGTACTGTCAGTGAATGGTCAATTCCGAAATCTGAACTTTACTACCGAACTGGGTGATAAATGGGATATCGAGCAAGCAGGCGAGATGCTTAACCGAGTGGCCGACCAAGGCAATATGATATTGGCCGGGATTCAACTGCATGAAACCGGTTTCTGGGATCCGGCGATTACGACGAACAAAAAGGGAATCGCCGAAGTCGAATTGACACTGCCAGATCGCTCGACTGCTTGGAAGTTTATTGCCAAGGGCATCACGGTCGATACAACCGCGGGAAGCACGACCGAAGAATTGATCGTTACTAAAGAACTGTTTGGAGAGATCAAGTTGGCCTCAGCCTTTGTGGATGGGGATCGATTAAAAATTCCTGTCACCGTACACAACCAACTAATAGACAAAGGTGAAATCGAAGTCACATTGACCTTTGCAATTGGCGACAAAAAACAGACTGAAACGAAGCGAGTTAAGTTTTCTTCCAAGGGAATCAAAGAAGTTGTGTTCCCCGTTGAGTTTAAAATTCCTACTAAAGGCCGGAAAGTTGCCAAGCCAGAATCGGCCATCTTCTTCCAACTAATAGTTGCTTCGGGTGAAACGAAAGATTCTTCCTTCCGTTCAGTTCCACTATTGCCAGCTGGCTTGCCGGTTTATACGGTGGAAAGTGGAACCGCATCGAGTGATACTTCCACCTTCCTGACACGACCGGAAAACATGCCTTGGAGTAGTCCACAATTGCAAGTCGTGATAGGGCCAACTATTCAGCGTAGCTTGTTGGACGTAGTGTTTGGTTCACCGGTTTGGTGTCAAATTGACAGCCAACGCTATGCATCGGGCATTGATACTGCAACCAGCAACTTAATATCATCGATTGCCTTACAGAAATTGTTAGGTGGCACGCGTGATGCCGAGAACCCTCACGCGAATGCGATTGACCAATCGATTCGCAACCATATTCGGCTATTGGTATCGATGCAAAAAGATGATGGAAGTTGGAGTTGGACAGGTTCAACCAAAAACGGTAACCGGTATGGATCGGCCAGAGCTGTGTGGGCCTTGGCGTTGGCCAAGAACTCTGGCTACAAAGTGGGCGACGATCTGTTGCAGCGAGCAACTGTGTATCTGAAAAATCAGGTCACGCAGTCAACGGTGGGTGATTATGAAACCAAGGTCACACTCCTGCATGCGTTGACTGAAGCGGGTCAAGAAGATTTTTCATTGGCCAATCAGTTGTATCGTAATAGGAATTCACTTTCGGCAACCGGCTTGGCCTATTTGGCACTGTCGTTTGATCGAATGGATCGAAACGAGACTGCAACCGAAATTACCAAGTTGGTTAGTCAGAAACTAAAGTCGGGTGATACCAAAGCAGGGCTCTCCTGGAATTCTTCCGATATCGAGACTCATGCGTTGTACGCATTGTGTTTGTATCGAACCCAACCGACTTCCAAAGAATTTGAAACTGAAACCAATTGGTTAATGAAAAAACGAGTTGGGCACCGCTGGGCACCAGAAAAAGCTACTGGACCAGCCATGTTGGCTGTCTGTGGTTGGAACACTGGAAAACAGTTCAAGGCCGAGAAGTATGCGTTGACCTTGTTCGTGAATGACAAGAAAGTAAAGACATTGGAGTTTGATGTTGACTCAACCACGCAAACGGTTAATGTGCCCTCCGAAATGCTTTCAGGCAATAAGAAAGACACAGTTCGTTTTGAACTCAATGGTCGAGGGCAATTCTCCTACCAATGTGTGATGGGCGGATTTGTGGCTTCTGACAAATTGAAAAACACGTCGAATAAATGGACCATACGCCGTTACTACACTCCGGCACAACTCGAGTTCGATGGCAAACCGGTTCCACGTGGATTCAATGTTGTTTCGGGCAGCTACAGTAGTTTTCGAAATACATTAACACAGCTGCCGATTGCCAAACGAGGGCATGTGGAACTTTCTCTTTATCGAAACAACAACCAAAATAGTTCAAATGATCAACAGATGGAATACTTGGTAGTGACGGAGCCAATTCCTTCTGGCGTCTCGATTGACGAGCGGACGATTCGTGGGCGGTTTGATCGATATGAAATCTCTCCTGGTGCCATCACTTTTTATATTGGTGGAGATCGATCCATCGGTTCTATCTATTACGACATGATTGGTAGCTTGGCCGGAGATTACCAACCAGGCCCAACGGTCGTTCGAGATGCCTATCATCTAGATCAGATGGTAGTCGCTAAGCCGTATAAACTATCGGTTCTAGCTTATGGGAAGAAGTCTGGCGACAAGTATCAATTGACTCCACGTGAACTTTATGAGTTAGGGAAATTGAACTTTGAGAAACAAGATTACGCTACCGCGAAAACTCACTTGATTGAATTATTTAGCAATTGGAATTTGAGAACAGAATACTTTAAGCCAAGTATCAGCATGTTGATGGATATCCACTTGGCCCAGAATGATGCGGCTGGTTCTGTGAAGTACTTTGAGATTGTGATCGACAAGTATCCTGAGTTAGAGATTTCATTCTCTAAACTTATGCAAGTGGCTGAGAGTTATCACAAAATCGGTGAGTACGAACGGGCTCATTTGGTATACCGGGCCACCGTGGAAGCGAACTTTATGCTCGAAAGCCAAGTGGCCGGTTTCTTGCAAGGGCAAGCTGAGTTCTTACGAAGTGTTGAAGTCATGTCGGCACTGCTAAGAAACTCTCCCCCAGAATCTTATGTGGCTACCGCCAACTATGCGTTGGCACAACAGATTTTTGCGAAGGCCCCTGAAGCGATCAATGATCCAAAGTTGAAAGAGAAGAACATTGATCGAATTACTTTAGTGCGTCGTTCGTTAGCGATGTTGGAAGGCTTTTTAACTTCCAACCCTGAAGACCCTTCAGCAGATCAGGCCGCATTTTCACTGGCAACCGGATTGATCGAGTTAGACGGTTTTGAATCGGCCATTGCTGCTTGTTCCAAGTACACCACACGCTATGACAAGAGTGACTTTCTGAGTAGCTATTGGTACATCTCTGGCTACTGTCATTTTGCATTAGGACAACATAAAGAGGCACTTGCTCTTTGTGAAAAAGTGGCCACTTATAAACGGCCCACTAATTTGTCGGGCAATCATGAACTGGCCGAACAAAATAAGTGGCGTGCCATTTATATTATGGGGCAAGTCTATCATTCTCTAGGCGATGCGGCTGATGCGATTAAGCAGTATGGTCAAGTCAAAGAACGATTCGCAGATGCGGCCCAAGCGATTGAATTCTTTGTGCGGAAAGACATTGCCTTAGATGAAATCTCCACTTTTGGATTGAAAGACCAAAAGGAGAAAGTCGAGATTGAACTCAAGTATCGGAACGTGGCAAAATGCGATTTAAATGTCTATCGAATCGATTTAATGAAATTCAGTCTGTTACGTCGTAATTTGAATGCGATTACTTCGATCAACCTGGCCGGTATTCGACCTTATTATGAAGCACGCGTCGAATTAGGAGATGGTCTCGATTATGGTGACCGTACCAAAAAAATCGAACTTCCATTAAAGGAGGAAGGTGCCTACCTAGTAGTTTGTCGAGGGGATAACCTGCATGCTAGTGGACTCGTGTTAGTCACTCCACTGGAAGTTAAAGTGCAAGAAAACGCAACTTCCGGTCGTGTCAGGGTCACGATTCGTGACACCGTGGCAGACAAGTACGTGCCAGAGGTTCACGTGAAAGTGATTGGTTCGACCAATCAAGATTTTAATTCTGGCGAGACCGATTTGCGTGGTGTGTTTGTGGCCGATGGAATTCAAGGGCAAGCTACAGTGATTGCTCAAACCGAAGGAGGCCGTTATGCCTTCTTCCGCGGTGAACAGTCTTTGGCGATCCCAGCCCCCAATGCTCGTTCTTCAGGTAAAGCCGCTCAACCTCAAATGGATCAACCGAGTGAATCTAATCAAAAGAAACAACGGGTTGAATTATTGCGAGGCATCCAGGGTGGTAACCGAGCGATTCAATTGGAACAACAGCAAAACTTGGATATGTACTACAATAATCCGATTCAAAAAGGGATTAAGAACTTCAAGTTCTAACGAGTTATCCTGAAGTTAAACCAAGCTGGGGAGTTTCGCGAGGAGAGTCATCTCTGAGCGGAGCTCCCATAGCGACTGCCACGGGTACAAAGAGCCTGGGTCGTACGAAAGATTAGCAGTTTCATCCATTGTTCAACGATGCCCCCAGTATTCTCCCATAGAACAGATGGCGATTTTGGAATTACGGGCGATGCGAGGTTGAAACCTAGTGGAGACCGCTAGGACTTCTATATCACCGATGATACAATCAGAGCTTGGTTATGTCGTGTAGATGACGACTCTCTACTGCAAGCGAATTTCCACGTCAATCAATTCTCTGTGTGCAAAACCACGAGTTGACGCGGGTGAAATTGAAGAGCAAAAGCACAGCGATTGAGATGGGAAACTGGTCTGAGATCGCAAGTTAATCGAAGCCACTAGGTAGATTCTTAAGTATTTGAAACACTTTAACAACTAAAGAGAAGACTATGAAAAATCATGTACGGAGAAAATTCTTGTTTGCAATCATTTCTATGGCGATGATCGGGCACACGACTATCGCAGCGAAAGTTCAGGCCCAGTTGCCTGACCCCGATGGCAAGCCCGCTGACATAACAAAGAAGGTCAAAGTCTTCATCATCTTGGGGCAGTCAAACACGCTCGAGATGGGCAAGGTCAAGGGCGACACGGAGGGCTCGCTTGATTACGCGGTCAAGAGCGAAAACCTCTACCCGTTCATGGTTGATGACGCGGGCAACTGGACCACGCGACAAGACGTCCGCAACCTGCACGTGATGGGCAGCGGCGGACCTGGCAAGACAAGTGTCAAGCGTAACGACTGGCTGACCGTCTCCGGCGGAAAGATCGGCATCGAGACCGGCATTGGTCACCAATTGGGTAACCACTTTGATGAACCTGTGCTGATCCTCAAGAGTGCAATTGGTAACCGCAGCCTCGGCTGGGACTTGCTCCCTCCCGGCAGCCCATCGTACGAATTTGAGATGGAAGTGAAGAACCGCCAGACCAAGCAATTAGAGAAGAAGACCATGGTCTACGCAGGCTACGGCCAAACTCCTCTTAGCTGGGAAAAAGGGACCGAGCCCGAACCTATCGGTTGGAAGGCCGGCGTCCAGTACGACGGCGACATCGCCCGTGCCAAGGACGTGCTTAAGGATCTCGGTAAATACTACCCCGGCGCGACTGAGTATGAGGTCGTAGGCTTTCTCTGGTGGCAGGGCGACAAGGACCGTTACAATGCCGGCCACGCCGCAAAGTACGAGAAAAACCTGATCAACCTGATCGCAGCGCTGCGTAAGGACTTCAGCGCTCCGAACGCGAAGTTCGTCTGCGCGACCCTCGGTCAAACAAGTAAGGAAAATGCCGAAGGCAACGAGAAGCTGATCCTCGACGCCATGTTCGCCATCAGCGACGCCAATAAGTACCCCAGCCTAAAGGGCAATGTTGCAACTGTCTACACCAATCCTCTGAGCATGGGCTCTGCCTCCAACGCCCACTACGGCGGCAACGCCAAGACCTACATGAACGTAGGCTTGGGCATGGGGAAAGCCATGGTGGAATTGCTGAAAAAGTAAGTAATTGATTGAATCACATCAGTCGGATAGGCGTTTGCGTCTATCCGACGAGTGGTTCTATAGTTAGAGAACTCGGGATGAAATCATCAATTAAAAACAGCGGCGGCAGTTTTGATGCGGTGATGGTCTCGTTATTAACCTCGGATTCGTTCATCTACCGCAAAGAAACGGCAGACGATTCACAGCACGCAGCAGCGAAGACCAAGTAACGCTTCGTACATCCACCATCGATTCGCCGAAGACTACTTCTCAGATGCACATTCCACACGACTTAAGGAACATCAAGGCAGCAACCTGTTTTAGCTTGGATCCCTAACAAATCTTGCTTTGAGACTTTTGTGTTGGTCAGGTACAGCTGCTTTAGATGATTGTTGCCCATGATTGCGGAGAGATCGGTAACTTTCGATCCAGAGAGATCTATTACTTGCAGTGTTTTTATATTTGAGAGTGGAGTAAGGTCAGCCACCTGAGTCCCCGAGAGATTGAGGGATTTAAGTTCTTTGAAATTTGAGAGGAACGAAATATCTGAAATAGGGCAGTTAAAAAGATGAAGCGTTTCAATCTGATCTAGTTGAGCTAATGGAGCGAGATTTCTGATCGGCGTATTTCCTAGATAGAGCACCCTTAAATTTTGATGATTAGTTAAAGGTGAAAGATCAGTTACCAGTGTACCTGAGAGGTTGACTCTTTCCAGCGATTTAAACTGGGCAAGTTTGTTTATATTCGTGAGGCGTGAGGCGTCATTATCAGTCTGGATCGTGGGATAAAGATTCTTAGTAAGTAGGAAGTCCTCATTTCCTTTGTTCGTGAGAAAGATAATGGGGAAATCTAGGAAAGCTCCATATTCCCCTTTCGTCAGGTCAACCGCAATGACTGTTTCAAAGAAGTTGTGACCAAAAATATCTCGCAGCCATTTAGGTGTTGAAGGATCAGTTTCAATAATGCTAATTGACTGGTTCTGAGGATCGACCTGATATTCAGCATGCTCATATTGATATGTAACCGAACCACCATTTTCTAGCACCCAGGCCACTGCTTGTTGTTGCTGATAGCCTTGGTTGATTCGCATGCCAACAGGCGTCAATGCCACGCAGATCAGCGTGATCAAGATCAACATCGTTCGCAATCGAAAGCGAAACTTGGGTATCCATTTCATCAGGGCATACTTTCTTTAGGTGGCGTTACACGGCACATTAAGATCGTATCAAGATCCGTTCTTTTTAGCAAATGATTATAAAATCGAACTATTAAGAGTCTTTGTAGAATCGATGGTCTATAAAAAGTCGTGATCCAATTCGATGCAATGGATCACCAAGTTTTTGTTATATTTTCCAATACCCAGTCTGCCGCCATCCATCCTACCTGACTAAAAGATTCTTACGCGAAGCCTCGAAGCGTCTGTGTCGCTTGTCAAGTTACGAGCACTCCATCAGGTGCTTTTTTTGAGCATTTTCATCTTTTAATAGTGTGTTGAGTCGGATCAGCATTTTTCGTGCGACGGCGATGATGGCAACTTTGTAGGGTTTGCCGGCGTTTCTCAACCGCGTGTAAAATTCAATCATCACTGGGCAACGTATCACGGCAGTTCGGGCGGCCATGAACATGGCTCTGCGTACAGCCGCTCTACCGCCGTAGATCCGGCGTTTACCTTTCTTGTCTCCCGAGTCTTGTGGGTGCGGGGCCATTCCTGCCAGCGAAGCAATCTGTTGACGCGAGAGACTGCCCAGTTCAGGAAAGTGACCCAAGAGTGTAATTGCGGTGATTTCTCCCACGCCAAGTACCGAGGTGAGAATTTCATAAGTACGATGCATCTGTTGATCGTTTTTGATCAATTGGCGAATTCGTTTGGTGATCTGTTTTTCCTTGGCTTTCAACTCCAGAATGCTCGCTTCGAGGTCGGCGAGAATATCTCGGTCTCGACACTTTTCAAATCGGTTTTGTTCACGCACTCGATCAGCAACCAGTTGCTCGCGTCGATCACGCAAAGCCCTGATTTTCCGCACGTTTTCCGGTGTTTTTGGCGTAACTGACGGATTAGCAGACTCTGCATATTTCGCAATCATCTTGGAATCAAGTTGGTCGGTTTTGGCCAAAACCTTGATGCTCTTGGCGTAGTGATGCACGCAACTTGCTTGAACAACCGAGACCTTCAAGCCGGCATCTTGGAAGTCATCGCAAGCGAGTGATTCGTACCCGCCAGAAGCTTCCATCACGAGATGAACATCTTTTGATTTCGTGACAAACTTGATCAGCTTCTCATGGCCTTCGATGGTGTTGGGAAACTCACGCAGAAATTTCTTCGAGCTTCCTAAATGTAATTTCTTTTTTGAAACGTCAATGCCTAAATAAAGTGGACTTGTCATCATAAAACTCCCTGCCTTGTAAACGAGCTCCGAAATAATATCGTGCTTCACGCGACTGTTCGGGATGCCTCAGAAAAGAGAAGTGGTGTTCTCCGCTTCGAGTCGGTCTCGCCAAATAAAGCTGACCGAGCCGCTAATCGAACTCCCACTTCTGGAAAAAGCACCGACATGTAACGGCACAATTTCCGTTCCTGAGCCTACCAAATGGCTTCTACTAGTCTAATAAATCACGGCTCCTGATGGAGTACTCGTAACTTACAAGTCGCTAAGAGGTTTTGCTTCAAACTTTCTTGGCGCCTTTGGGCCTTTGCGTGATTTATGTTTCGTTTGTTTGAGGATTGTTTGTGACGCACAATAACCATCGATTGGCTCCAAACAGAATAACAAGGGAACACGGTTTCGCTAGGGTTTTGTGGCCGTTGCAAGCAGTTTTCGGTGGAGTTCAGCGAGAAGTGTCTTAAATTGAGCAGAAGCCAAACTCATTCATAAAAGTGGGTTCTCTACCGTTTCGATAAATCTTCCGCCG